>NZ_JBFUJG010000189.1:0-7714 GCF_056401495.1 Mucilaginibacter sp. P4_E8 | reverse complement strand
GGATACCCTGGCCCAATTTGCCGGGTTCGAAAACTGGCGAACATTTACACGGCAGCATAAGCCTGCAGAAATACCAGTAAAAGATAGTCCAAACATTCCTGCACCATCAAAAGAAAAAACCGGTTGGAGATTAAAAGCCGCATTGATCATTATTGCTATTATTGCCACTACGCTTATAGCCATGTACATCAAAAAAGAGCCTGCTCCGGTTGCACCAGGTTCTTATACATTTAGCTACAAACCCGTTACACGTGACATCCCCAATTCAGTCATCTTCAGTTATAACGCCAAAGCCGCTCCTACTGATTCAATTTTTATACAGCAAAGCTGGGATCCGCAAACCCGTACATTGGTTGATAAAAACTTGCACCAGCATACCTCCGTTTACTATAGGCCAGGCTCATACCATGCTAAATTAGTGGTCAATAAACAGATAGTGAAGGAGCTACCGCTCTTGATCGCTACCAACGGCTGGCTGGGTTTAATAGCCCATAAGCCCATGCCTGTTTACCTTAATAAGAGCGAATATATTAACCAGGATGTTATGGGGCTTCCGGTATCAACCATCCTGAAAAAGAATATTGAGCTTGAGCCTCAGCCGCCTATGGTTGAGTTTTATAATGTAGGCAACTTTGAACCCGTGCCGCTCAATGATTTTTCTTTTAGCGTTGAGCTTAAAAACGGTTATTACGAGGGTGCCGCTACCTGCCGGTTTATGAATATTTCACTTATTACAGATCAGGTCCCGATAATTATCCCCTTATCTGCAAAGGGTTGTGTATCTGACCTGAATTTATTGGACGGACAAAACATGGTATCGGGCAAAAAAACCGATTTCTCGGGCTTTGGCACTGACCAGTCGGAATGGGTTAAGGTTACCTGCCGTAGCACCTCTTCAAAAATTCAGTACTATGTTGATGATAAACTGGCCTATGAATCGCCCATGCCTGCTAAAAAGATGAAGATTGTTGGTATGGGGTATTATTTCCAGGGAACCGGTTCTGTAAAAAAGATAGAACTCCGGTCAGGCAATAAGGTGGCGTTCCAGGCTTTTTAAAACCAAAAGGCTCCTGAATCAGGAGCCTTTTGGTTCATTATAAAATTTCTAACAATATTATTGTACGGTGATTGTCTTACGGGTTATGGTATAAGCGCTGAAATAGCCCAGGCCATCTCCAGAAATATTACTCATCGGGTTTGACGGGGCGGCGTTATTGCCATCGCCAGAAGCGCCCGTAGTAAGGCTAAAAAAGTATTTATAAACCGCGGCGTCAATACACTGCATTTCAACCATCAGTTGTTTACCGGTCCTGATTTCGCGGGCAGGGTCGTCATTATCATTGTTATAGTTGAGCCGGCTGTTCACCGTTTGCCCGTTGGTAAACTCATCCTCATCAACAAAAACGGTTTTCTCCTTTATGTTATCAATGTATTGTACAAACCTGTAATAATTCTCTTCTGCCGCCGGGTCTTTATATTTTACGGTGGCTAAGCGCATCTTGCTGCCATCTTTATTGGTCGCAAATTCATCATTCACCACATAAATACTGTCGAGACTTACCGGCTGGGGCATGGTGCTTGCCGATGTATAAGTTTTATCGCCTACTTTAACAGTTAAATGGTAAGTGTGACCAGGGATACCTGTCAGTGTACTGTTTTGATATACACCGGTAGCGGTAGGTTCGAAAGAATAAACCGTGCCATCACTCTCCACACTAACCTGGGCGCCGCTTATGCCGATAAAAGTATTGTCATCGGTGAATTTTTTAGACTGGCTCAATAACACTTTGGCTCCTCCGGCCTCGTTCGTAACAACGCCTTCTATCACGTATTTTGGGTCGCTGTTTTCCAGATTCAGGTCTATCGCTTTCTCGCAGGAGCTGAAGAGAGCCAGCAGTATGAATAAGGCAGAAAAACGTATAGTATACATGGTAATTAAAATTTAAAGTTATAAGTAATAGAGGGCACGTAAGTAAATAAAGTAGTTTTTACAGCCTCTGTTCTGTTGGGATCATCTTTGTTATCCCTGAAAAATATGCGGTAGGCATTCCGGTTGCCATAGGCATTATATAAGCTAAAATTTAGTTCGGAACTATATTTTTTGGTTTTCTTTAACTGTTTGGTAGCCCCAAGATCAAGCCGGTGATAGGCGGGCATCCTTGAGCCATTACGGTTGGTATAATAATAGTAGTTTGCACCGTCGATCTGGTATTTACCACTGGGATAAGTAACCGCATCGCCGGTATAGAAAACAAAATTGGCAGATAGCGTCCACTTCTCGTTTAGTTTGTATATGCCTACTACGGCCAGGTCATGCGTCCTGTCTTGTCGGGCGTTGTACCATTGGTTTTGGTTGATACCATCAATCAGGCGCTCTGATTTGGAGAGTGTATAGCTTATCCAGCCGGTTAAACGGCCTGCTTTTTTCTTGATGAGCAATTCGGCGCCATAGGCCCTGCCTTTACCATAAAGCAATTGGGTTTCTATGGGTTGATTGGTAAATATATTGGCACCATTACGATAGTCGACCTGGTTTTGCAGTTTTTTATAATAGGTCTCAACGGTTAGCTCATACTTGTGATCGTACAGATCCCGGTAATAACCTACCGAAAACTGGTCGGCCAGTTCGGGCTTAATAAGGTTGGTACTGGCCACCCACTTATCTGTAGGCGATCCTGGGGTTGAATTACTGATCAGGTGCAGGTTTTGCGCGTTACGGGCATAAGATGCCTTAACCGAGCTTATGTCATTAAGCTGGAAAGCCGCGGCCACACGCGGCTCGGGGTTTACGTAAGTTTTAACCACCTGGCCTGAGCCGTAATATTTTGAATCGGTTATTTTACCGTCGGCATCTACATTGTAATAGGTACCTGGCCCCATAATGCTAAAGGCAGATACTCGTACCCCGTAGGTGAGGCTAAAACGGTCGGTAGCTTTCCAGGTATCGCTTAAATAGGCCGCGTTTTCCCAGGAGTACCGGGTTTCCAACTCCTGCGATACGATACCTGAATTACCGGTGGCCGATATTTCGCCCGGTTTAATGGTATGATGAACGCTGTTGATACCGAAACTTAAAGTATGGTCGCCGCCGATGTCATATTGCATATCCTCCTTCAGGTTCCAGTCCTGGATACGCGAGGTGATATTGTAATTGTTCACATCCTGCTTGAGCTTGATCTCGTAATCATAATTACTGTAAATGAGCGAAGTGTTGGAGAAAAACCGGTTGTTAAAAATGTGATTCCAGCGCAGTGTACCTGTAGTATTGCCCCAATTGATGCCGTTCACATTATCAACCGACAGCACGTCTTTCCCAAAGTAACCTGAAATATACAAACGGTCTTTATCCCCCAGCACATAATTTGCCTTGGCATTCAGGTCATAGAAATATAACTGGCTACGGTTAATGTTGGTATCCTTCGCGAATTTCAGGAATACATCTGCATAAGTACGTCGTGCCGAGATCAGGAACGATGATTTACCCTTCTGGATAGGTCCCTCGACATTCAACCTGGCGGCAATCACGCCTACCCCACCGCTCACACCAAACTTCTGATTGTTACCATCGTTCATTTTAACATCTATTACCGACGATAGCCTGCCTCCATATTGTGCCGGCATATCGCCTTTATAAACACTTACATTCTTGATAGCATCTGAATTAAAGGTGGAGAAAAAGCCAAGCAGGTGCGATGCGTTATAAACCGTGGCCTCATCCAACATGAGCAAATTTTGATCCGCAGCTCCGCCGCGTACATAAAAGCCGCCACTGCCTTCCCCGGCAGATTTGATACCCGGCAATAACTGTATGGTTTTTATCACATCATGCTCGCCCAGTAATACCGGAACATCATTGATCTCCTTGATGCTTAATTTTTCAACACCCATTTGAGGGCTTTTTAAATCGCGGGCGCCTTTTTGTGTGGCGGTTATAGTTACGGTTTGTAACTCCCGGGCATTATCTTCCAGCGCTATATTCAGCTTTTTATCTTCGTTAAGCGTTACGGGTATGGTAGCGGTTGTTTGCCCTACCGCGCTGATCACCAATTCCTGATCACCTGCCGGCAAGGTTAGCGAGTAAAAACCATAACTATTGGTTGAAGTTCCCTGCGTACCAGATGATACACGGATACTCGCGCCTATGATGGTTTCACCAGACTGTTTTGATGTAATAGTTCCGCTTATGGTGTGTTTTCCTGCTGCCGGTTTTGCCGCCGGGCCGGCGCCGGGCTTTTTTAGCTTTGCCGCGTCATAACGGATCAGGATATCCTGATCAAGTTCAGCATAACTATAAGGATATGCGGCCAGGGCCGCGTCAAGTACCAGCCTCAGGCTTTGTGCCTTTGCATTAACAGTTAATTTGACACTGCTGGCAGCAACTGCTTCATTATAAGTAAAACGTACGCCACTGGCCTCGGTAAGCTTATCAAGCGCCTGCCTGAGTGGTACATTATTAAAACTGATAGTAACCGTTTTATCCAACGGCGATTGAGCGAAGGCAGACAGGTGACCTACTAAGGTCAGGGCTGTGATACAGAAAAATATTCTTAAAAACTGGTGTAACTTCATTAAGGAGTAAATCAGGTTAGGGAGCCTTATCGGTCCGTTTTTTTTCATAACTTTAAGGGGTTTAATAATAACCGGCCATAGTTTTCGAAGGCATTGGCAGGCTAAAACGTTAAATACATGCCCGGTTCGGTTTCCCTGAACCGGGCTTTTTCATAGGTGTGTGCAGGGGCAGAATTAAAATTTCATAGTTATTTATTGTCAGTTGTTTTGGGGTAAGTAATTCATGTTTATTTTAGGGATGCAAGAGGTAAGTTCCACCTTGTTTTTCCCAATGGGTTTCCATAACGGCACATAGCTTATCGAGCGTGCGGTTAAGCGGGGCGGTGGTTTGTAAGCGGCCATAAAAGGCTTTTCCTGCTAATTCGGGAGCCGGGCTTATCTGGATGCCGTATTGAGTCTCCAGTTCACGGGTTACTTCCTGCAGGGATGCGCCTTTAAAATCAAAAATGCCTTTACGCTGATTCAGGAATTTGGCAGCATTTGGGTAGTTTTCCTTAAAAAGAGTGGTTGTAGCTTTCTGGTATACCGTTCTTTGGTTGGCGGTTACCATCTCTGGTTGCTTGCCTGTATTTGCCGATACCCCAACTTTTCCGCTCACTACGGTTACTTCAATAGCAATAGCTCGCGGGTAAGCCTGTATATCAAAACTGGTTCCCAGTACTACAGTTTTTACAGCTCCCGATTRAATAACAAAAGGATGGCCGGCATCATGTACCACTTCAAAATAGGCCTCTCCTTCAATACTAACATTACGCAGCTCACCCCTGAATTTTTCAGGATAACTGATGGTGGTTGATGGACTGAGCCATACATGTGTACCATCTGCCAGGTAGATCTGCCTGTATTGCCCCGGGTTGCTTGATAATTGTACTTGCTTAACAGGGTCAATCATGTTTAACAGCGGGACCCGGTAAAATGCAGCAAGACCTATGGCAAGTACAATGGCCGCGGCAGCGGCTATATTGCGCCATAAAGGATATATTTTTTTTACTTTAGGAACCTGTTGCTCTTCTATCTGTGCGGTAATCTGGTCTAAGATGGTTGTCCTGATCTCATCTACCGATGTATATTTACTATCAGCAAGCAATAGCTCTTCATCATTAAAATCAGCATACCATTGCTCAAACCTTAACTCTTCTTCGGGTGTAAGTGATCCTTTAAGCCATTTATGCGCCAGTTCTTCAGGATTAAAGCCGTTATTGTCCATTTAACTTTTAGTGTCTTTACGGATATAGTCAGCTATTGTACGGTTTACCCTTAGTGGTAAATGAAAAAAATATTAATTAATTTAATGCGGACATAATAGCATTAATTACCCTGTATTCAACTTGTAAAGAAGCAGGATATAGCTTAATATTGATAAAAAAAGATAAATGACAGCTGTACAATTAAAGGACGGCGCTCAATGCAAAGTTATTGGCGGCACGCATGCTGGAAAATCTGGCGTGGTAAGAGATATAAAAACCGGGAAGACAGGGCATGTATCGATCACAGTAGTGCAGGCAAACGGCGTAAGGTTTAAAACACTTGCAAAAAATGTGGAGATTTAAGGTAAAATGAGCATCATTGCGCAATTAGCCTCCTCGCTGGGCCGCCGGGACGAGGTACCCAATCAGGAATTGGCAAAGAAAGTAGCTGAAAATAACGATGAGGGCTCCGTTCAGGAACTTATCGAAAGCTTACAGCATAAAAGTGCCGCCATTCAAAATGATTGCATCAAGGTGTTATATGAGGTTGGCGAGCGGAAACCTGTATTGATTGCAAGTTATGCGCCAACATTTGTGGAACTGCTTAATCATAAAAATAACCGGCTGCAATGGGGTGCGATGACTGCGCTTTATGCGATTGTAAAGGAATATCCTAAAACCATACAGGAGAACCTGGTCAAGATCGTAGCGGCAGCAGACAGCGGCTCTGTGATCACTAAGGATTATGCGGTCAGGATCTTAGTAAGTCTTTGCGCATTTAAAACCTATGCGAACGATGCTTTCACCTTGTTAAATGAACAATTGTTAAACAGCCCGACTAACCAGTTGCCGATGTACGCAGAACTCGCGATACCGGTGATCAATGACGATAACAAAGGCATTTTTGTTAAAACCCTAATATCCCGCCTGGATGATATTGAAAAGGATACGAAACGCAAACGGGTAGAAAAAGTAATAGCGAAATTCAGTAAATGACCTTGTTATAGCTTTGATTTGTTTTCAACAACCGCAAATCATCATGCTCCTTAAAATCAAAAACCAAGTTAATGGTGTAGAGTGCAATCTCGTTTATAAGTGAAAACACAGTCTCATTTAAAAAGAAAATTCACATATGTTAAACCGCTGTAATTGTTGTTTTTTTTACAAATTATTTATGGAGCAGATAAATCAGCACCGGTACAGACAGCTTTAGGGTTTGACGAAGCGTGCTTARGGCTTTGGTCATGTGCGCTTCTACGGTTTTCTCTGCAATGTTCAATTCGGCGGCAATTTGGGCATTGGTTTTTTGCTCATCACGACTTAACAGGAAAACTATCCGGCATTTTTCGGGCAGGTTGCTAATTCCCCGCTCCAGTTGCATCCTGAGCTCTTTTTCTGATAACCAGTGGTTGGTACTATCCTCCCCCTGTGGTGAGCTGATGGTTAGATGATTTATATGCCGTTTTTTGCGATACTGCCTGTCAAGGTGATTAATGATCCTGTATTTAACCGCAACCGACAGATAGGTATTCATGGTATGAGTAAGCTGTATGGATAAGCGGCGTTGCCAAAGGCTCAAAAACACTTCCTGAACCACCTCTTCTGCTTCGTGCTCATCATCCAGACGGTGCATGGCCACGGTAAACAGCTTATCCCAGTAACGGTTATACAATTCGGTAAACGCCGCCCGGTTATCCTTGCGCATCAATTCTAATAACTGATGATCTGTAGTTGTTCCGGGTAAGTGGTGCTGCATATTGAGAATATGACGATCAATTGCTGCATTCGTTACACAGCAGATATGCAAGTTTACAAGAAATCGTTCAATCCTGGGATATTATAGCAAACTTATTGGCTATTTTGGATATCTATTTTTAAAATGAATCAGTAAGATAATCAATTATATAAAGGTTATTTACCTTTCAATTGAACCATTACCCTGATGGTTTTTAAAATTA
>NZ_JBFUJG010000188.1:0-7742 GCF_056401495.1 Mucilaginibacter sp. P4_E8 | reverse complement strand
GCTTAATGGACATAAACCTTTCTAAAAAATTATTTTTTTTAATAATTTTTAACTTATTGACTTTGGTTGTTACGGCACAAACCATTACCATTGGAAGTGTTGATGCCGGCCCATATGGTCAGGGCTCAACCATCAGTGTACCTATAAAGGTTGATGTTACTTCGGGTTGTTTGTCTACAACTAATGCATATAGACTTTATCTGTCTGACGCCAACGGCAATTTTGGTGCACAAAAAGAGATAGGCAGTATAAGCGGTTTTTATGCTACGTTTATAAACGGCACCATTCCCGCAGGAACACCTGCCGGCAGCGGTTATAAAGTAAGGGTTATTTCAACCGCTCCTGTAGTTACGAGCACAACCTCAACGGCCTTTGCCATCAATAGCGCAACAGGTGTTGTAGCCGGTGTAAGCTCACAGATCATTAATCCGCAATATCCGGAAGTGTTTGGTACGTGTAATGGTAAAGCAAACGGAACAACCGCATATACTTTTTTGAATGAGTCCTCGTCAGGGGCATCAGCAACTGTTACATTTTTTAATGATCTGGCGCAAACGGCCGAAGGTGGTACAGCCACGCTTTCGCCCAGTACCCTATTTAATGCAAAAGCTGCAAACTACACAGTTACTGTTAAGGCAGTCAGTAATGGTATTATAGGCACAAAATCATTCCTGCTTTTGAATAATGTTGTAAATACCAGTTTTGGTGTTACTGGTAGTACTACAATTTGTTTAGCTAATGGGGGTGCTTTAACTTTTAATGTTGATATAACATCGGCAACCGGTATACAAAATAATTATCCTGGTATTATTTATAATATAAAATGGGGCGACGGTGCTTCCAGTAAGCTTGCGCTTTGTGATATTATAGCACAAGGTGGTAAAGTAACTCATACCTATGCCGAGTCATCCTGCGGAAATAATATCAACGGAAAAAAGAATGTTTTTGAAGTGGATCTGCAGCCAGCAAGTACTTATTGCGGCAGTGTAGGTACACCGGTAACTACTTATGCAAAGGTTATAGCCCCTCCTGTAAATAAATTTGTAAGTGTAGATGCCGCCTGCGTTAATACTCCGGTCACGTTTAATAATGCTTCTTACCCCGGTGAAGACCCCAGCACAAACTCAAGCAGTTGTATTAACCCTAATGCTTTATACGCCTGGTATGTAGACGGTGACCCAAACCCCAAAGCGCAAAACTACGGCGCAACTCAACCATTCGTTTATACATTCAGTACAGCTGGGAAACATACTGTTAGGCTTGTAATGCAAAACCCGGCCGGATCATGCGTGCCGACCAGTGTTTCAACAGATATATGTATTCAAAACCCGCCTAAGCCTATATTTAATTTCCCTGTAAAAACTGGTTGTGGCCCCTTGACCTTAATACCTGCCAATACTTCAGTAATTGATGCCAATTGCGATGTGTCGAATACTTTTTCATGGTTGGTTTCTGGTCCGGCTCCGGTTAATTTTGCTGATAATACTGATGCCACCAGCGCCGAACCACATTTTATTTTTACCAAGGCAGGCGTTTACCGGGTTAACCTGGTAATAAATACGAAAAGCTGCGGCCCGGTTACGGGTACGGAGCAAATTATAACTGTAGATGATGTTCCGGTAGCTCAATTATCTGGTGATGCATCAATATGCGGCATTAATCAAACATTTAAATTTAATAACTCCCCAGGCATTACCCGCACTACTTTAACGGGTATTGGTGAGCTGAAACCAGATTCCTATGTATGGACGGTAACAGGTGGAGCTTTTGAGTTTACCGGCGGGACAACAGCAAACTCGCAATACCCTCAAATATTATTTAAAGACGCGGCTAACTATGCAATTACGGTTGTAGCAAAGAATGGCTGTGGTGCACCGGCTACGGCAACCCAGCATTTAAATTTCCAGGTGTCGCCAACGCTTACCACTACTGCCGATCAAGTAAATATATGCGCAGGAGCAGACGTGATAGTTAGAGGAGAGGTTAAAAACGGTACTATAATCTCACAACATTGGTCTGGGGCAGGTACGTTTAGCGCTCCGGATGCACTATCTACAAGCTACTCCCCTTCGGCGGCCGAAATTGCTGCCGGAACAGCAACTATTGTTTTAACGGGCACCACATCGTTGCCTGCACCTTGTGATAAAGTAATAAGTACTGTTACTGTAACTATTGAACCACAAAATTCAATCACAAGTCCTTCGGTTGCTGCTACAGTATGCTCTGGCACCGCCGTTAATTACCATATAGATGCGTTAAAACCTAACAGTAACTTTTCATGGACGGTTGACCCCGACAAAACATCAGCATTTATAACGGGCTACGCATCAAGCGGCAGCGGCACTGTCATAAATGACATTCTTACCAATACCGACGCTAAAAATGCAGGTGTAGTTACCTATGTAATTCAAGCTATTGGAGGCAATTGTAATGGTAATAGTTTCGTACTAACGGTTCCTGTTGCACCAAATCAAATAACAGCAAGCTTTACCGCTAATATAACAGAGGGTTGCGGACCTGTAACCGTACAATTCAACAATACATCGTCGCCATTAGCAAACAGTAGCTTTACCTGGGATTTTGGCGATAATACCACATCAGCCGAAATTAACCCGCCTCATACTTTTGAACCCGATCCTGATGGTAAGGATAAAATTTATACGGTAAACCTCCTGTTAACAAATGCATGCGGCGTGGTTTCGGCATCGCCTGTAACCATAACTGTAAGGCCTCAACTACCAGTTGCACTCATTAAACCGGGGCAGCTAACCGCCTGTGCCCCATATGTACTAACGGTTGATAATAAATCGCCGGGAACCAATAAAAGTTATACTTATTATTTATATGACGGGACCGATCTGGTTCAATCTATTATTTTAACGGATAAAAGTGCGGCTGTTTTTAATGCTTTAAACCCAACCACTACCAAACAGTACAAGTTATATATGGTAGCCGAGGGATTTTGTAATAACACTCAGAAAAGTATTGAATGGCCCATAACAGTATCACCACCAACTTTTGAGGCCATTACGTTTATAAAAGATAATCAGAATAAGGGCTGCTATCCTTTTTCCACCAGTTTTGTAAATGCTTCTACCGGCGGCGAAAAGTTTATCTATAACATATATGATAAAGATGGGAATGCAATTGACCACAAGGATGCCGGTCCGTTGGGTACCATCCTACCTTATACATTTACCCAACCAGGTACTTTTTATGTATCCATAAGCGCGGCCAACAATTGCTCGCAAGTAGAATCAGATAAATCACTGAATGTAGTTGAAGTATATCCATTACCTATACCTAACTTTTCGGCCGATGCTACTACGGGATGTAGAAACCTATTAGTCACCTTTAATAATGAAACCCAGGCACCTGACGGAAATACACAAGCCAGTTCCTACAGTTATGACTGGGATTTTGGAGATGGAAGCCCGCACGCATTAGTACAAAACCCTCCGGCTCACTTGTATACGTATAGTAATTCATCTTATACCGTTACACTTGTAGTTACCAATTTAGCTACATCATGTACAGCTACATTGCGTAAAAATGCGCTGATCACGGTTAATCCGCCGCCTTTTACTGCATTTTCGGCCAAACCAGATTCGGTGATCAACATACCTAATTACCGTTTTTCATTTGTAGATCAAACTACCGGCGGGGCCAACGGATGGAAATGGGACTTTGGAGACGGACAAACATCAAACAATCAAAACCCGGAACATACTTACAGAGATACAGGTATTTATAAAGTAACACTTACAGCCACCAAAGGAGGCTGCGACAGTACGATCACACACAAAGTACGTATTACGGGCATACCGGGCCAGCTTTACCTGCCTAATGCCTTTATGCCAACCAGTGGCACTACCGAGCTCCAAAAATTTACGGCTAAAGGCTCGGGGATTAAAAGCTGGCATTTGCAGATATATAATAACTACGGACAACTGATGTGGGAAACCTCAAAATTAGCAGACCCAAAAGGAACCCCGGTTGATGGCGACGGATGGGATGGCACATTTAAAGGCACACCTGTACAACAGGGGGTTTACATTTGGCAGGCTTCTGCAACATTTATAAATGGTACCGAGTGGAAAGGCATGACCTATAA
Source organism: Mucilaginibacter sp. P4_E8 (assembly GCF_056401495.1). NCBI lineage: Bacteria > Pseudomonadati > Bacteroidota > Sphingobacteriia > Sphingobacteriales > Sphingobacteriaceae > Mucilaginibacter > Mucilaginibacter sp. P4_E8. The sequence goes on along the minus strand of NZ_JBFUJG010000188.1, from coordinate 3,628 downwards.
TAACTCATTGCCTAAAAGAACGGGAACAATAAATTTAATAAGGTAGCAAATGCATAATTTGACAAAGAGGTATATTTTATTTTTTGTATTGCTGCTCATGGGCCCGCAAATATTTGCCCAGGACCACATGTATTCACAGTTTTTTAATTCGCCGGTATATCTTAACCCGGCTTTGAACGGGCAGTTTCAGGGCGATCTGCGTATGAACCTGATCTACCGTAATCAGTTTACATCGGTACCTGGTGGATTTAATTACGTTACCGCATCTATTGATTATAATATACCGCAATTTGGCGGAGGTATTGGGTTGATATTTACCCGTGGAAGCGAAGGTGCCGCCGGGCTTGTAAAAAACAATATTGCAGGAGTATATTCTTACAGTGTTGGTTCTGATGATTTTGTATTATCGTTTGGTTTACAAGCGGGTATCACCAACCGCTCGGTTAATTATAGCAGGCTGGTGTTTAGCGATCAGATAGATCCGCAGTTTGGTTATATTCCGGGTACACCAACATCTGCAGAACCACCGCTTTTTGATAACAGGTTTTATTTTGATGCCGGATTAGGAATTAACCTTGCCGTGAGCAGTTTTAATATTGGCGGTGCATTACAGCACGTTAACCGGCCAAATGAATCATTTACAGGTACACCAGCCAAATTACCGATGCGTGGCACAGCCCATATGAGCTATCGCCTTGACCTGAACCCTGACGCGAATCTTGATGAGGATGAAAAATCATTTCTGATCCCTTCGGTTATTTTATATAAACAGGCAAGCGCACAATCAGTAAATGCAGGATTGCAATTTAAACGTAAAAGCATCAACGCAGGTTTGTGGTATCGTACAAGTGGATCAGGCGGGCCGGGTGCGGTTGTGGTTTCACTTATATTTGATCTGTTTATTAATAGAGATGGAGGCGAAAAATTACGTTTAGGCGTAAGTCATGACGCACCTGCCGGGGGCTTAAATTACAGTAACACAAGCGGCTCATCCGAAGGAAGCATCGGGTACGAAACCACCCTTCCATCCCGCTCAGATACCTATCGTAAATTTGCCGGGTCACGCCGCTGTTATGATTTTTATTAATAACATCACCGTAATAAATTCATGGTTAACACTTATATTTGCCGTTTTTAATCCATCTACTAATAGTTATCTTTCTTGATTGATTTTTAGCTTTTATTAAAAAAAATAAAAAATCCGGGCAACCTTTTAATATTAGCTAACGTGATGACTATAAATAAAATAAATAGCAATAAACTTTAACCCATTAGCCCCTTTATATGGGAGAAGCGGAACTTCAACAATTAATTGCCGGCTGTTTGCAGCATAGCAGAAAAGATCAGAAAATGCTTTATAAAGCATTCTATGGTTTTGCTATGAGTATATGCCTGCGTTATGCCGGTAACCGTTATGAGGCTTCAGAAATTATGAACCAGGGGTTTTTAAAAGTGTTCACTAATTTGCATAAATATGATACCGACCGGCCTTTTATTGCATGGGTTGGCCGTATAATGATGAATACCTCGGTAGACTATTACAGAAGTAACTTGAAGCTATCGCTTACTGATGACCTGGAAGTTGCAGAAGAAATTGGTCATAATGATCTGCCCGATCAAAAACTTAACTATGACGATCTGTTAGGTATGATACAGCAACTGCCCAATGCTTACCGCACGGTATTTAATTTATTTGCTATTGAGGGGTTCTCGCACGATGAGATTGCATCCAAACTGAATATCAGTACCGGAACATCAAAATCAAACCTGTTTAAAGCGAGGGAAAAATTAAAAATTATGGTAATAAATTCCGGACGACTCCCGGATAACAATTCTGAAAACTCTATGCATAAAATTGTTGCCATAAGTGCTATCAGTATTGGAATGTCATATTTGATTGAATTAATAATGAGATGAAGGGGAAAAACGAAAATAAATTAGATCAGCTATTCAAAGACGGGTTATCCGGCTCTGAAGATCATATTGCTTTTCGTGAGGAGGATTGGACTTCTATGGAACGGCTGCTGGATAATAAACCCAGCAAAAGAGTAGTCATGATGAGGCGTATCTATTATGCATCAGCTATAGCGGCTATCTTACTGCTTGCTATTGGACTATTTTTCTTTAATAAAGACGACAAAACAGATTCAGCACAAAAAAAATTATATTCTAAAAGCAAAGCTAAACCTCAAGATAATAACGACCAAACCAGTAAGCCATTTAAAGATTCAATTTCGCATCTTCCGGCTGGAAATGAAAGTTTGGGTAGTAATAGTGTGCACAGTCAGGAAAAGAGATCGGGATCATCCTTACCTGCTAACCGGAATGGCCGTTATTTTCCTGGTAATGTAAAACAACAGGCAACAGAAACACCATCGGCAATAGCTAAAACGTCAAAGGATAATTTAACTAATAATGATAGCGCTATTAATAAAAGTAATAATATAGTTGATCCTTCAAAAATAGCATCAACCGAGAACCAAACACAAAATAACCTGGCAGTAACCGCGCAACCTGATACAGCTGCTACTAACGTAACAGCACCTGTTCAGCAAGTAAAAAAAGAGAAAGCAGAAAAAGCTTCAATTAAGCCGATATTAAGGACCGGGCCGCGTTTTACGCTAAGTATATTGGCAGCACCTGATATTAATGCTGTTAATTCGTTTAACAGAAACCAGGTAGGTACAAATTTTGGCTTACAGGTTGCAGTACACCTGTCAAAAAAATTCAGTGTATCTACGGGTGCAGCCTATGCAATTAAGCCTTATGAGGCAAGTGGCGGTCAATACAATTCAGCACTTTGGCAAGGTAAGGCAGTAGCCGACTTGCCAACAAACGTAGCGGCTAATTGCAAGGTTTTGGATATACCGATAAATGTTAATTACCGGTTTTACTCAAAAGGTAAAAATGCCTTTGCATTTGGTACGGGATTGTCATCGTACATTATGCTAAGGGAGAATTATCGTTTTGATTATGCGTATGAAAGTGGGTTACCTTCATATGATATCCAGATAGATAACCGTAACAAACATTGGCTTGGTGTGCTTAATATTAATGCCACTTATGAGCGTAAAATCAACTCTAAATTTAGTACAGTAATACAACCTTATGTTAAGCTTCCGCTTACAGGAATTGGGAACGGTCGTGTAGATCTTAAATCCACAGGTGTTGCGCTTGGTATTAGCTGGAACATTAACTCATCTTCTTTGAAGCCAAAATAATCATGTTATCACAGTAATAAGAAAGCCCCTTGCACTCAGTACAAGGGGCTTTCTTATTACTAAAGAGATAATTACTTAACAGATGAAAAACTTTACTGGGCTTTAGCGAGTAAAATAATATCCTTTCCATCCACAACCTTTTTACTATAACCCCGATTAGTCACATTGATCATAGCCAGCGCCAGTTCTTGCAGCGTACAAAATCCGGTGGGATATAAAGCACGGCCAATAGGGAACATCCAATTAATGTATTTATAATAACTGTGTGTATGTGATAATCCCTTTATGGGTTTAATAAAACCAGGGCGAAATGCAAACACTTGTTTGAAGGAAAGCTTCATCAGATCGTTYTCTGTTTTCCCTTTTACACTGGCCCAGCCATTGCCTTTTTCATTGCTATCGGTCCC
>NZ_JBFUJG010000187.1:0-7808 GCF_056401495.1 Mucilaginibacter sp. P4_E8 | reverse complement strand
TTATAAAAGTAAAGCCCTGATAAATGATTTACCAGGGCTTTACTTTTAGCAGGAGTTTTATAGATTATTTATTAACCTTAATCTCAACCCTGCGATTTTGTATTCTTCCTTCTTCAGTGGTATTGTCTGCAATAGGGTTACTTTCACCATAACCTTTCACAGTTAAGTTATCTCCATTGATACCACTATTCACCAGGTATAATTTTACGGAATTAGCTCTTTCAACAGATAGTTCCATATTATGATCTGGYGTACCTTCGGCCGAAGCATTACCATTCAATACAAATTTTACAGTGTTATCTTTCTTCATTTCGGCAGCAGCCTGGTCCAAACTTTGGTAAGAAGTTGTTCTTAAAACAGCAGAGTTAAACTCAAACTGGATATTGCTGAAATTATAGTTAGGCTTAGGGGCTGGCGGCGGTGGCGCAGGAGCTGGTGTAGGTGCCGGTGCAGGAGCTGGTTGCGGGGCCGGAGCATACTGTTGTTCAGTTTCAACCGGTACAGGTTTTTGAGCCAGTTTTTTTGATTTACATGATAATACCGTGATGGCTAATAACGCGAAGATTAGGGTAAATAAAGGTGTTTTTAAAGCTTTCATAGCTAAGTTTTGTTTTTTTGTAAACATAAAAAATATTAGTCATTTCAACCTAAGTTGAATATAACACATTGATAAATAAAGCATTTACCAGCCATTTTGTTTGAAATAGCCTGGTAACAGCATTATCTTGTGCCGGTAACTAAACGGCAAATTTACGCTGCAAGTATTCAGCAAAAGTTTAAATGGCTATTAAACCAGTCGATTAATTTAAATAAAAAATCGAGGTAATTAATTGATTATCAATTGATTGATTTAATGAACTTAAATAAACAATTTTAAAACAATTAACTTGTATTAACATTTCTTTATCAGGTACTTATATTAGCAAAGCATGAAACACTTATTGATCCTATTATTTCTTATCAACATTTCCCATTTAGGTTTTTCGCAGGATATTAAAGGTAATTATGCCATTAAGAATGTGCAAACAGGAATGCTTTTACGAGTAAAAGATGCCGGCTCAAAAAACGGAACTCCTTTGGTAGCTTATTATCCTGAAAATTGGAAGTGCATGACCTGGAATTTTAGGAGTACCGGAGAAAATACCTATCAGTTACAAAATCTTTTAACCAATAAAACATTTCAACCATCGGCTGCAGCAAGTACAGATGTTCCTTTTGAGGAACAACCACTGATAGCGGGTGCGCCCAATCAACAATATGAATTTATACCGGTAAAAAAAGATACCTACCTGATTAAACTAAAGGGAACAGATTGGTACATTACCCCTGCCGATCCTAAAGGCAGTGTAAATTCGGCAATAGTTCTGGCTAAAAAACGAAACTCGGCTGATCAGTATTGGAATATTTATCAGCAGGCGCCAGCTATGTAAACATGGTTTTACCATTTTGATCTGGCTTACATAAACAAAACCCTGAAACTATACGATTTCGGGGTTTTGTTTATGTAAATATTTATTAATAATAACTTTAATTAATAAACATAAATATTTGAAAATTACTTCATTAAATGAATTAATTAACTTACAGCCTTTACTGTTCCTCCAACTAAATTATTACTACCGGTTTGAGTACTTTCTTTAAGTTTTTTGTGATAATAAATGTATGAGCCGGCTGCCACAAACAGTATTATAAACATAGGCGCCCAGTTACCAATAGATTTACCAGAGTTTATGATGGAATAGGTAGCACCAATCAGATCAAATGTTAACCCGGCATAAGCCCACTCTTTAATACGGGGATAACCAGGGATTAAAATGGCTATCACTCCCAATATTTTAGCGACACCTAAAAATGGAATGAGGTAAACAGGATACCCCATTTCCTTGAAACCGCCCACGGCTACAGGCATAACAAGGGCATCAGGTATTGCTGAACCCAGCATAAAGAATGCAAATAGTCCCGTAAAAATCCAGTAAATAATTTTTGTCTTTTTCATGATGATTGATTTATTTTAGGTTAATAATTATTACTCCTGTAAAATTAAGGTTACATTGGCATACTGAATACGGTGTTAATGCGGCTATTTTAGGGGCTGATTACGACTAAGTTACAAAACCTATTTATCTATATGAGACATATATCAATATTGGTTCCTAAGAGAGCCATCCTTGGAAGTTTGGAAGGTTCGCGCCAATTGTTTACCCAGGTAAACCAGTTTTTTATGGCTGCCGGCAAAGAACCTATTTTTAAGGTTGAGCTGGTAGGGCTTACCAAAGAAACACCTGTTAGCGGTGGTTTATTCACTGTTAATGCTAATAAAACAATTGGTGAGGTCCAAAAAACCGACCTGATCATTATTCCTGCAATTGATGGTGATATCAGCGTAGAAGTTGAAAACAATAAAGAGTTTTTACCCTGGATAACCGAACAATATAATAACGGCGCCGAAGTGGCCAGTTTATGTATGGGTGCATTTTTACTGGCATCAACCGGTTTATTAAACGGCAAAAAATGCGCTACGCACTGGATGGCAGCTAATGAATTCAGAAGAATGTTTCCGGAAGTTAATCTGGTTACAGAAAAAATCATTACCGATGAGCAGGGCCTTTATTCAAGCGGAGGAGCCTTCTCCTACTTGAACCTTATTTTATACCTGATAGAAAAATTTGCCGGTCGTGATATAGCCATTTTAAGCGCAAAGGTATTCGCTATTGAAATGGAACGTAATAACCAATCGTCATTTATAATTTTCCAGGGTCAAAAAGATCATGCCGACGATCCTATAAAAAAGGCACAGGAATTTATTGAGAAGAATTATCAGGACAGGATCACTGTAGAGCAGTTAGCATCTATGTTTGCACTGGGCCGAAGAAACCTGGAACGCAGGTTTAAAAAAGCGACAGCCAATACCGTAGCAGAATATATACAGCGTGTAAAGATTGAGGCTGCCAAAGTAAGCCTGGAAACCTCGCGCGAAAACGTGAACGAGGTAATGTATAACGTGGGCTATACCGATACCAAGGCATTCCGTACTACATTTAAGCGCATAACCGGCTTATCACCTATTGATTACCGGAATAAGTATCAGCGGGAATATGCTACTTAACCGATAATATTATTACCGGTTAAGTAGCCAGCTTAAAAATGGGGTTGCTTTAAAAAATTCCACTATGATTTCTGTGTTTTTAAGTTAAAACTGTTCTATGATAAATAAGAGCTAAACACCCAATTTTCAGTTGAATCACTTATTTTACTCCATTCATCAGTAATGGCAAAAACTGTTACCCGTGTACCCTTAGTAAGTGTATGAACAACCGGGAATGATTTGTCTGGCCCCGAACGCACATTCAATACATCTGCATTTACTTTTAAAGATACTGTTTCAGGTGTGCCATTGATCTGTTTGATCTTACTATCAATTAAAGGGAAAAAGTTAGCTTCGGCCGAAGTGATAGTATTAGTTCCGAAAAAGGCAGTACCCGGACAGGTTTTCTGCTCGCCGCCAACCTGATTATTGTTTACTTTACTCTCAGGAAACCTTTTACCTGTTCTGTCAAACCAGTGGTGGTAAACCACCTGTTCTTTTATCGGTTCAAGGTTGAACTTTATACAAAGCGCCGCATTTAGAAACACAATGGCATCTTTATGCTCCTGGGTCATTTTGTCGTGGCCTGCGTCAAAATTTCCCAAATTTTCTATACATATGGCGCCCGTGTTAGCCCCAAAGATGCCGGCAGGTGTAATATCTATAGGTCGGCATAAACCAATATTCCCTGATGGGAACGTAGTAATGTTTTGACCAATATCGCTCCATCCGTTATCTTTGATATGATAATTTCGCATCGACTCCAGCCAGTACATTTCTCCATGACTTGGGCTTAATGATTTATAATTAGGTTCCCAGGTATGATGGTTTTGTATAACCTTGATATCCCTTGAAAAATCAGTGTTCATCAGGTATTTTTGAAAGTCCTGCGGTGTATAAATACGAAATTGAGCTAAAGCCATGATTTGTCCTCCTGATTAATGGTTTAAGTATTTAATGATATGTAATGATTATTGATTAGGCCATTGTACGTTCTTCTTTACGGTATTCTTTCCTTATTGCTTCCACTAAATCATCATTACGTATGTATTTGTCGTTTCTTGAGATGGATTGCAGAGCAGCATAATGAATAATATTCAATATGGCCGCGCCGTTCAGTTCATATTTGTCGGCCAGTTCACGTAAATTAATATCAGGTTCGGGCTTGTATGAAGCAGGGAATGCCTTTTCCCATAATTTTAGCCGTTCAAAGGCATTAGGTATGGCAAAGTGGATGATAGTGTGAAAACGTCTCAAAAACGCGTCGTCCATATTGCTTTTTAAATTTGATGCCAGGATCAGTAAACCTGGAAAATCCTCAATGCGCTGGAGCAAATAACTCACTTCCTGGTTGGCATATCTGTCATGCGAGTTTTGCACATTGGTGCGCTTGCCAAACAGGGCATCGGCTTCATCAAAAAACAATATCCAATTCTTATTTTCGGCTTTAACAAATACCTTTTCAAGGTTCTTTTCTGTTTCGCCGATATACTTGCTCACCACCTGCGACAGATCAATACGGTATACTTCTTTATTTAAATGCCTGCCAAGCAAGGTTGCTGTTAATGTTTTACCAGTTCCTGAGGGGCCATGAAAAAGCGCGCGATAACCTGGTTTTATCTTTCGCTTTAATATCTCGTCCTGCATCAGGGTATCATTGTGCTGCACCCATACCATGATCTCATTAAGTTGATTTTGGGTATAATTATTCAACACAAGATCATCCCAGGTCATGGCGGTAGTTATATTTTTTGCAGGGAAATCCGGGCTGAATTTTGGTGTAGCCTCCGTACCCGTTATTAAACGGGTTACCAATTCCTGATCAAGTATAATACGACCGCTCATTAATGGTTCGCCATCTTTTACCGGTTCCAGGGATAGCATCCCATGTTTAGCCAGTATTCCGCTGGTAAGCAAATACTGAACAGAAATGCGTTTTTCTATATCATTGCCGGCTATTATAAATTGCGCGGTTTCGCCGGTTGGCAATAATCCACGGTGGTTGTTACCCTTTACGCCTCCAAATTCAGAAAAATCGCCCCCTTGCGGTAAAAACTCCTGTATAATATTTTCAAAAAAGGTGGCTTTTAAATGTGGCACCAAAGCGGTTAACAGTATAATGTACTCTTCGAGCGGTAACTGATGCTTAATGATAAACCCGTTCAGGGGGCTGCCATCATCCTCTACTTTAACTGCAGGAAAAATGGCATCTGCATTATTAAAATGAGATTGCAGTCGGTTGTGAATCACCTGATTCAGGACTTCAAAAGAATCAGTTATAGATTGAGTTTGCATTATACGTTATTAGTTATTTATTTTTTTACATCACAATCCTTTATGATCTCTGCGGATGGATGTTGTCCTATATCGGGTAAATTACCCGCGCTTAAAGGCGTAATCGCTTTTTGACAATGTTCATCAACCCTGGTTCTTACTGATTTTGGAGAATGCCATTTTTGGCTATCTCTTTCTTTTGTTTTACTGGCCAAGCACCAGAAATAATTGTTCCACTGATCGGGATGAACACCGGTTTGTTTTTCCAGGGAGGCTTTGGCCAGTGCATCTGATGCAAATTTTTGACCGGCGGCAGCATTTACAGCATCTCTGAATTTGGCTAAGCTTAAATTAAACGCCAGCGTAAAATCATTGCAGTGCTCTTGTTCTCCTTCTTTAATTTTATCTGAGCCTGATTGGGTGATCTGCCAATATTTATCATAAGTGCCTTTAGGGCAAAAATGATGCTCTTCTCCCGCGCCGCCATCCTGAATAATCACACTACCTTTGTCTTTAAACGTCTGTGGCAATAAATAAAATGAACTCACCGGCATACCTGCGGTTGTTTTTTGTAAGACTCCGTTTGTTAAAACAACTTCAGGGTTGGTTACATCGCCCCTGTTCAAGGTGGTTTTTCCAAATGAGTCATCTGTATTACCTGCTTGTTTTAAAAACTCATCAATTGTTACTCCCTGCGGATTGCAGCTTGGGCCTGTACTGGCCTTGATTACAGTTGGGTTAACTTCATCGGTACCACCATCTTTCTTTACACCGCCATTGTCAAGCATTTCGGCATTAGTAACTTCAATGGGATTACTTTCTTCCCCCTCTTTTGAAACATAGGCATTAATCGTATTTTGGTCATTATCAGTAGTTTTTCGCTGTATATCTGACTTCTTTGGTTCATCGTGTTTAAAAAGTTCGGGTAAACGCAAAACATCCACAGTTAAAAAAACGCCACTTCCTTTGGGTAATTGATCATCAAACTGCCCGGGAAGTGTTCTCATTATCCACATCGGCGATTCTCCGGGATTGCTAACCAGCATGGGCGTGGCCGGTAGTGTTTGATTAACAAACGCATCCAAATTAATAATACCGCCTCCAAACTTCAGCTTGATAGACCCTCCGGTAAGTCCAAAACCACTTTGGGCAGAATAACCACTGCTTAAACCCAATGTCAGATCTGTTTTAGGTATAAAGCTCCATTTTTCATGCATCATGTCCAGATATGGCTTAAACTCAAACTCTGTGTCAAAAGTAACAGGTGCTCCCGTAGCCTGAGGTAATTTGTACTTGAACGATGATAACGGGAAATACTCATGATGCGGGATAAGGGAAAGAGGTAAGGCAATATTTTTATCGTCCAGTAACTTTATGGTATCCGCCCTGAATCTTGGATCGGATGCAAATACGGATCCTAATATACCCACAGAGCTTAAACCAAAGCCAATAATTCCAGCTTTAAACTCTGTAGGTTGTGTATCCCATACTGCTTTTTTCAGGGCATCTGTTTGCTGATCCTTCCATTCGTCAAAACCTGGTTTATTACTTAATTCATCCTTAACAACTGAGGCACCTTCGGTAAGGGTTTTAGTTGGATCATCCTCTCTTTGAACCAAATTGGGAGCAGCCTWAAAAAAAGTATTTTTCTCCGAATCGCCGATGGGTGCGCGCATTACTTTATCAGCCCCTTGCCCATCGTATGCCTGATTTACAGATGGCTTGGGTTGATAGAAAGGCATGGCTTGTTTATCCTGCCGGATAATATTATGGGAGCCTTGATCAACTTTTCCTTTAACTAAATTCATTTCAAAATATCATCCATTGTTTCATATACATATTCCTTATTCCGTCAATTACGGTTGTTTTTTGTCTTTAATCTTGTCGGCATTCATCCGAATTAGCCCTCCTGGTTGGCGACCACCCTCAATACGGGCAAATGCCTCGTCATCTGGCCCGATCCAACTTATAAATTTCCCTCCATCTGCTTCAACTTTTACATGACACAACCTGAGTTTGCCCCACGCATCTATCTCCACAATCCTATCTCCTTCTGAAATAGGGTTATCGATATGTCCCTGTATAGGCAGCCCAAAAGAACTGTCATAAGGATCATCGACTTTAACTTCCTGAAGGCCAATCTGTTTTTTGAAATTACTTCCCTCCTCCTGGGTTTTACCTGCAGCTATAGCAGTGCCTTCAACTTCAGGTGAAACCCATTTTATAAATTTCCAGTAATCCTTTTTTGACGCGGCGATACTTATCGGGGAATATTCAATCAGGGCCGGTTTTTTTACATTATAAGCTTCAAGCATTATAATTCGGTGATAATCAAATGCATTACTAAATGCTCCAGCCGTTTCATTTGCCGCATATTTAACTATTTCTTCATGCTTGCTTACAAGGTCGCGTATTTGAGCAACATATACCCCCTCAGTTGCAACTGCCG
>NZ_JBFUJG010000186.1:0-8079 GCF_056401495.1 Mucilaginibacter sp. P4_E8 | reverse complement strand
GGCTTATCTATTCCTTCTGATTATTAAAACCATTTTATTTTCAGTTTGGCTTTAGTTTTTAATCTTAACACGAATTTTTTAATACGATAATTATAATTATGAAAACTGGAAAAGTAAAATGGTTTAACACACAAAAAGGTTATGGCTTTATTGTTACCGATGATGGTAAAGATCTTTTTGTACACTTCAAAGACGTACAGGGCGGCGTAAATGCCATTAAAGATAATGATGACGTTACATACGAAGTGGAAGAAGGCAGAAAAGGATTACAAGCAGTAAACGTAAAAAAAGTATAGTTAACCGATGTTCTTAACAAAAACCTCTGCATAAACAGGGGTTTTTTTTGTGTTTAAATTTTTGATTATATATAATTCTGCTACTTTAGCCGTTCAAACGCCTATAAAATATGACTACAGATACAATTGCTTCTCCTAAAGTAACAAGGAATATTATTTTCTTGGTTCTTGTTGCTTCCCTTGGTTATTTTGTTGACATCTATGATCTTGTGATCTTTTCTATCGTAAGATTGGAAAGCTTGAAGGATATAGGCATCTCTGAAGCTAATATTCGTTTACAGGGTGTATATGTTATAAATATGCAGATGTTTGGTTTACTGTTGGGGGGAATTATATGGGGTATTATTGGTGATAAGTTTGGCCGTATCAGGGTTTTATTCGGATCGATCCTTCTGTATTCAATTGCCAATTTTGCAAATGGATTGGTACATGACATTAACAGCTATGCTATTATCCGCTTTATAGCAGGAATAGGCCTTGCCGGCGAGTTAGGTGCCGGTATAACCMTTGTAACTGAAACATTGAGTAAAGAAAAGCGAGGTTACGGCACCATGATAGTGGCTGTAATTGGACTTTTTGGAGCCGTAGCCGCGGCCACGATTGCTAAATATGGCTGGCGTAACGCATACTTTGTAGGAGGCGGCTTGGGCATTGTGTTATTATTGTTGCGATTGGGAACTTTTGAATCAGGCATGTATAAAAATGTTGCTCAAAGCAAAGTATCCAAAGGGAACATTTTAATATTGTTCAATAATGGAACAAGACTTAAAAAGTATCTTTATTGTATTTTAATTGGCGCCCCGCTTTGGTATGTAGTTGGTATATTGATAACTCAGGCTAAAGAATTTGGAGTGGCTTTGGGTTCAAAAGAAGTATTAAGCGCAGGTTCGGGTATTTTATATAGCTATGTAGGTATTGCGGTTGGAGATATATTTGCCGGTTTACTTGCTCAGATCACCAAATCAAGAAAATTAACAATGGCGGTGTTCCTGCTATTATCATTAGTGAGCGTTACGGCATATTTAAGTACCAAAGGCATTACATCTTCTCAATTTGTTTGGTTGAGCTTTTTTATGGGATGTACGGTTGGTTATTGGGCAACATTTGTTACCATAGCAGCAGAACAGTTTGGAACCAATATACGGTCGACCGTTACTACAACTGTACCAAACTTTGTACGTGGCTCTTTGATCCCTATAAACTGGGCCTTTGACGCTTTGGTAAAACATAACGGGATGATCACAAGCGGTTATATCATGATGGGTATACTCACACTCATTTCATTATTTTCATTAAGTCAATTAAAAGAAACTTTTGGTAAGGATTTGAATTACGTTGAGATAAGTTAGGGGAAGTGGTATCAAGTAGCGAGTATCAAATATCAAGATTTCTTGTAGATGATTAATGMTACTTTAAAAAAGTCGTGATACTTGATACTCGCTACTTGATACTAAAAAAACTACTTTTACATTATATGATAAGCAAAGAACAAATAACTATCGATTATCAGCAAATACAGGATGAAATATGTGCAGCGCTTGAGATAACCGATGGGAAAGGTAGGTTTGAAGAAGAAAAATGGGAGCGCGAAGGTGGGGGCGGTGGTCGTACCCGTATCATTCAAAATGGCAATATATTTGAAAAGGGAGGTGTAAACTTTTCTGCTGTACACGGTCAACTGCCCGAAAACATGAAACGGGCATTGCAGGTAAATGAGGAAGATTTTTTTGCCACAGGCGTATCCATAGTGATCCACCCCAATCATCCTATGGTACCCATCATCCATATGAACATCAGGTACTTTGAAATGCCATCATCATTTGGTGGTAACCAGCAACCATTAAGGTGGTTTGGCGGTGGCATTGATCTTACACCTCATTACATTATTGATGCCGATGCTCAATACTTTCACAGTAGCATTAAATCGGTGTGCGATGCTTATTATCACGATTTTTATCACCGGTTTAAATTATGGGCCGATGATTATTTTTATATCAAACATCGTAATGAAACCCGCGGTATAGGCGGCATATTTTATGACCGGCTCACCGCCAATGATGAACTATCCTGGGATACTATTTTTGAATTTTCAAAAGCGTTGGGCCGTTCATTCATCCCTTTATATACGGAGCTGGTTGAGCGTAACCGCCACACACCATTTACCGAAGAACAACAACAATGGCAATACCAACGCCGAAGCCGTTACACTGAATTTAACCTGGTATATGATGCCGGAACCAAATTTGGCCTGGAAACCAATGGCCGTATTGAATCTATATTAATGAGTTTGCCCCCAACAGCCAAATGGCTTTATAATTACCAGGCAACGCCGGGTAGTGAAGAAGAAAGGACCTTGTCCTTACTTAAAAAAGGTATTAACTGGGCTTAATACAAAACCTATGAAAAAGATTATTTTCCTTTTTTTGTCTGCAGCTTTTTTATGCTCATTTATCAACAATAAAAGTTCGCTTAATGGTGTATGGGAATATAGGGGAGGCCTGCTCAATGGTAAAACTGACAGCGTATCAACCACCTATAAATTACAACGCACCTATGACGAATTGCATTACCAGGCACTGGTAATTGAAAAAGGGCAGAAGAACTTTGTTTATGAAAAAGGTGATTACAAACTAATTGCTGATACTTGTTTTGAAACACAAACCTATTGCAGCCAGCCTTCAAAATTATTAGGTAAAACAGTAAAATACACCTACATAGTTAGTAATGATACGCTTAAACTGAGGGCTACTTTGCCAAATGGTAATAAGATTGAAGATCATTGGGTAAAAGTAAAATAACGTACCGCCCGGAACGTTAACAAATAGGCTGATGTGTATAAATGAATGCGTTTATTCTTGCCAAAAATGGCACAATAATCAACTATTTTCTTAACTTCGCAGGTCGTTTAAAAAACACTTTTTAACGCGCAATTATAAGAGAAGATTCCACAAATTAATAAAAATGGCCGAAGGAACAGAAAACGATAATTCACACAAAGAAGACAGAATAATTTCGATAAATATTGACGAGGAAATGCGATCCGCTTACATTGATTATTCAATGTCGGTGATCGTTTCCAGAGCATTGCCTGACGTCCGCGATGGACTAAAACCCGTACACAGACGTGTTTTATACGGGATGCTCGATCTGGGTTTAAATAATAACAAACCATACAAAAAATCTGCCCGTATTGTAGGGGAGGTGATGGGTAAGTACCACCCGCATGGCGATAAATCCGTTTATGATACTATGGTGCGTATGGCCCAGGAATGGAGCTTGCGCTATCTGCTGGTTGAAGGCCAGGGTAACTACGGTTCAATTGATGGTGATGAACCGGCAGCGATGCGTTATACAGAGGCCCGTTTGCAAAAACTGGCCGAAGAGATGCTTGCCGATATCAATAAAGATACCATCGATTTCCAATTAAACTTTGACGATTCTTTACAGGAACCAACGGTTTTACCCGCAAAATTCCCTAACCTGCTGGTTAACGGAGCATCGGGTATAGCGGTAGGTATGGCCACTAATATGGCGCCACACAATCTTTCGGAGGTAATTGACGCTACCATAGCATTGATTGATAACCGCCATATAGAGGTTGCCGAGTTAATGAAATATGTAAAAGGACCTGATTTTCCTACTGGTGGTATCATCTATGGGTTTGAAGGCCCGCGCGAGGCATTGGAAACTGGCAGGGGCAGGGTAGTGATCCGTGCAAGAGCCGAAATTGAAATACATGGCAGCGACAGGGAACGCATTATTGTAACTGAAGTACCTTACCAGGTAAACAAGGCCCTGATGATTGAGCGTACAGCCGAACTGGTTAATGATAAAAAGCTGGAAGGTATTTCTGCTATTCGTGATGAATCGAGCAGGGAAGGTATCCGTGTGGTTTACGAAATTAAACGGGAAGCCAATGCAGCTATCGTATTAAACAACCTGTTTAAATACACCGCGCTGCAAACATCATTCAGTGTAAATAACATTGCGTTGGTTAATGGCCGCCCAATGATGCTTAACCTGAGGGATCTGATTCATCATTTTGTTGAACACAGGCATGATGTTGTTGTACGCCGTACCAAATTTGAATTGGCTGAAGCCGAAAAACGTGCCCACATCTTAGAAGGTTTATTGATCGCTTTAGATCACCTGGATGAAGTGATCCGTTTGATACGTGCATCACAAACACCAGATGAAGCGAGGGAGGGATTAATAGCCCAGTTTGGTTTGAGCGATATACAAGCCCGCGCTATACTGGATATGACCCTGCGTAGGTTAACCGGACTTGAACGCGATAAGATCAAAGATGAATATGCCGAACTAATGAAGTTGATTGAATATTTAAAATCAATTTTAAATGATGAAGGCTTAAGGATGCAGATCATTAAAGATGAGCTGTTAGAAATTAAAGAGAAATATGGTGATGAGCGCAGAACAGAAATGGTGCACTCATCAGCCGAAATGCAGACTGAGGACTTTATTGAGGATGAGGATGTAGTGATCACCATATCTCGTGAGGGTTATATAAAACGTACACCGTTAACGGAATATCGCCGTCAGGGCAGGGGGGGTAAGGGTTCCATAGGCAGCAACAGCCGAGATGCCGATTTTATTGAGCATTTGCTGGTTGCATCAAATCACAACTACATGCTGTTCTTTACCGAGTCGGGACAATGTTACTGGCTCAGGGTATTTGAAATTCCGGAAGGAACACGTACTTCAAAAGGACGTGCCATTCAGAATATTATCAATATCCCGAAGGAAGAAAACATCAAGGCTTACATCAAGCTGATTAGCCTGAAGGATAAAGATTATCTGGAGAATAACTTCATCATCATGTGTACCAAAAAAGGTACTATCAAGAAAACCTCACTCGAAGCCTATTCACGCCCGCGTGCCAACGGTATCAACGCCATCAACATTAACGAAGGTGATTCATTACTGGAAGCAAACTTAACAAGCGGCACAAGTGAAATTGTAATGGCGCTTAAATCAGGTAGGGCCATACGCTTTAATGAATCAACAGTTAGACCAATGGGCCGTACCGCTACCGGTGTTCGTGGTATAACCCTTGATGGCGAAAACGACGAGGTAGTTGGTATGATCAGCATTGACGATTCAGAAACAACTGTTTTAGTAGTATCAGAAAAAGGATACGGCAAACGTACCGACATTGATGACTACAGGGTAACCAATCGTGGTGGTAAAGGTGTAAAAACTTTAAATATTACTGAAAAAACCGGAAACCTTGTTGCCATAAAAGGTGTTACTGATAAAGAGGACCTGATGATCATCAACAAATCGGGCATTATTATACGTATAGCCATAAGCGAACTAAGAACTATGGGCAGGGCTACACAAGGTGTTAGGTTAATAACACTTAAAAATAATGACGAAATTGCATCAGTTGCAAAAATTGAGCATGACGAGGATGAAGAAAAGGAACTTGATGAAAATGCCGAAAATAACGTTGCCGATAACGATGAAGCAACAAACAATGGCGACGAATCAACTACTGACGAAACAACTGAATAACTAATATGCAGTGCCGTAAAATTATCCTATCGGTTTTAATACCATTTATTACTACAACCTTTGCTTTCGCTCAAAGCGAGGCATTAAAGGTTGTAGTTAATGATCTGGCTTTTTACAAGCAAAAAAATGATTTGAAATATTTAAGCGCGGCAAAAAAATCTGCAGATAGCTTAATTATTACCAGATCAGATACTGCTGACGTAGAAAAGAACACTTATCGCGCACTGGTTAATGCAAGTATCTTATATGTTGACTCGTTAAACAAACTGGGGCAGCCGGCAACCTTGCTGGCAGAAACCTCAACTTTGGTTGATAAACTATCGGCTAATAAAAAGATCTATAAATTTCAGGCAGAAATTGATTACGCAAAACGTTGTTTAGCTAACGTTTACATAAGAAAAGGATTTGAGTTTACCAATAATTCAGACTTTACCAATGCCAGGCAATCATTTGAAAATGCGCGCAAATACGCTCCAAATTTTAAACCCATTACTGATTATATAGCCTATTCAAACAATAAGGCGGGTAATTTGGTAGATGCGGCTAAATATTATAGTAATTTATTAGCCGTTGATAGTACACGTACCGAATATATTGAAACGGCCTCAAGTATTTACAAATCATTAGGTGACACTTCAAAGGCCCTGCAAATACTTCAAAAAGGAAGAAAATTATTGCCGGCCGATAGATTTCTGTTACTTGACGAAGCCAATATTTACAATAACCAAAAAAATTATAAGGCCCTGGAGCCATTAATTGGCCCTTTACTTGACATTAATGCAAATAACGCCGATATTGCATTTGTTGCTGCGAATTGTTACGATCATTTAAATAAATATGATAAAGCCGAGTCGCTTTATTTACGTACAATTGAATTAAACAGCTCAGCCTATGACCCCGTTTTTAATTTAGGGTTACTTTATCTAAAACAGAGTGCAGCAGGGCAGGAGGGCAATGATGACAGAAATATTGGGCGTGCTATACAATGGCTTGAAAAAGCATCTGAAATATCGCCTAATAATGTACAGGGATTAAAAGCATTACAGCTGGCTTACGCTAAAACCGGCAATAAAGATCAATTAGACAAAGTAAATAATAAATTAAAACAGATAACCAACTAATAAATCATGAAAATCAAACTTTTGATGGCAGGCCTGTTAGGCTTAGTTTCAGCAACAACGTTTGCACAAAAAGGTGAATTAAGTACTGCAAAAAGTGAGTATGACAACTACGAAGGACTAAGAAATTCAAAGGCCACTTTAGCAGTTGCTGTTAAAAGTCTTGCTACCGCCAAAACTTCAATTGACAAGGCCTCAGCTAACGAAAAAACAGCCGCGCTTCCGCAAACTTTTGCTTTAAAAGGAGCTATTTACTCATCACTTGCGGTTCAGGATACTGTATCGGCTACTTCATTGCCATTGTTTACTACTGCCGAAGAATCATTGAAAAAGGCTAAAGAGCTTGATACTAAAGGTGAAAATAAACAACTGATTAGCAATGCCTATTTAAACATGGCGCAGTACCAGTTAACAAAAGGTGTTGCAGAATATTCCGCAGGTAAATATGACCTCGCGTATCAATCATTTGATTATTATCGTACCGTTTTACCTGAGGATACCAATGCCATTTACTATACAGGTTTGGCAGCAGCAAATTCTAAAAATTATCCGGCGGCTATAACTAACTATAATAAATTGGTTACCACTAAATACTCAAAAAATGCAAGTGTTTATATGGACTTGTCATCACTGTATTTAGCCAGTAAGGATACAACAGGTGCACTTAAAGCAGTTAGTGATGGTATTGTAAAATATCCTTCAAATTCAGATTTGCGTAAAAGAGAGATCGAGATAAGTCTGCAAACAGGTAAAGAAAAAGAAGTAGCTCAAAAGATACAAACCGCTTTGGCTGCTGATCCTAAAAACAAAACACTGTATTATTATGCAGGTTTAACTTATTCGCAAACTGCCGAAGCTATTATAAAAGAGCAAGCTAAAGCTAAAGATGCAGCAGCAAAAAACACATTGCAGCAACAAAAAGTTGACAATTACACCAAAGCTGCTGATATGTATAAAAAAGCTTTAGAAATTGATCCTAATTATTTTGAAGCCAATTTAAATTTAGGCTACGTAATTCTTAACCCTGCAATTGATTCTTACAATGCAGCTAATAAATTACCAGCTAATAAACAAAAGGAATATGATGCGGCAATAACCAAAGCCAATGCACAATTTGACCTGGCTAAACC
>NZ_JBFUJG010000185.1:0-8134 GCF_056401495.1 Mucilaginibacter sp. P4_E8 | reverse complement strand
GGGATGAGGCCACCGGAACTAATCTGCCTGCCGATAAAACCATTATTTTTTGGTGGCGGCAAAATTTGCCCGGCCAATTGCACTTAGCACTCCAGAAAAACTATGAGGTGGTACTTTGCCCGCGCTTGCCCCTGTACTTTGATTTTGAGCAGGATAATAGCCATATATCAGGTCGTAAATGGAATGGTGAGATCAATAAAGTAACAGATGTTTATAATTTCCCGGATAGGCAAATACCGGCAGACGAATTGAATTCAAAGCTCATTATAGGTGTACAGGCTAATATCTGGACGGAGCGTATAGGATCTGGAAAACGACTGGACTTTATGCTTTTCCCGCGTATAGCAGGTTTGGCCGAAGCAGCGTGGACCGCGCCAGAACTAAAAAATGAAGTTTCATTTAATGAACGGTTAAAGGCAGACTTGAAGAACTATGATAGTGCAGGTATCTATTATTATAATCCCTTTGACCCAACATTTCATCCCGAAGCTATCGACTTTATCCCACGCATCAAAGTGTCTGAGGTTCAGAAATATAGCCGTCGCCATGCTTCAAAAAAATCGCATCTTAAATCATCCGTAAAAAACAAAAAGGGATCAAACAAAAAGTACAAAACATCAGGCAAACTGCATAAAAAAAGGAAATAACTTATTGGGTTATTTCCTTTCGTAATTATGTTTTAAGCCTATCTGTAAGTAGAAAGGTGGGTTGTTTTTATGCTGAGCATAAATGATTTTCCGACGCTTATTTTTACGCTTTTATCCAATAAAAGGGCCTTTACCGCCTCGTCGGCTTTAATTGCCTCGTAAAGGTCACGCGCCACTGCCGATCCACTGATGTTATTCATAACCTTACCATTTTCCATAGTGATGTTAAATGTATAACCTGATTTTCCGCGGTCACCTGCCGATTCAAAATCAGTTATATTCAGTTTAAACTGCTGGTCTTCATTCAGGCTTTTTTTCAAATGCAAACGGATAACGGGCATGTACCTTTTCCAGGTAGTTAAATACTTTCTTTCTTCCATACTGTGCTTTCTATATAAAAATGGAGCCCTTGTGAGGAGTATTCTACAAGGGCTTCAAACGATGTTAAGAACGGGGATGTATCCCGATCTTATATTAAATAATTTGTTGTTTGTTAAATTTAAGGTAGCCTGGCTTTTAAACCGCCAATAATGTTACCACATTATTTTTCAAAGCTACCTAAATTAAAGGGTAATGAACTTATATAATTCATATAAAGTTCTGTAATTAACATTTTTATTAAATTCCTGCAAACAATCTATTATTAGGCTATTGGTAAACGTATAATTTTAATCTTGTAGTGGTTATATAGGGGTAACCAAAGTTAACTTTAAGCTTATTTATAAAGCTAATTAGTAATTTGCAGCTATAACCACAGGTTAATATAATGCTGTTAACACCATTTCTTTACCCAGAAAAAACTTCCTTAATGACGATCGCCAATTTTAAAATGAACCATACCGGGCAATTTAAAGCAATCCTCACCTGTTTTTTAGTTTTATTAGGTTCGGTCATCAAAGCCGCACCCATAATTTATGTTAATCAGGTTGCTTTTGATGCCCGTGGAGCAAAAATGGCCGTTATAAGTAATGATAATAAGCTAAGTGGCAATACTATGTTCACGCTGATAAATGCATCTGGTAAAGCCGAATTTAAAGGTACACTAAAAGGTCCGCAGCAAATAAATGAATGGGCACAGGGTAAATATTTTTACCAGGCCGATTTTTCCTTGTTCAAACAAACCGGCAAATACAGGGTAAGCATTACTGTAAACGGCAAACAATACCAGTCGGATGAGTTTGAGGTAAGCGAGAACGCGCTGGCGATAAATACCATTCCATCCATTATTAGTTACTACAACAAACAAAGAGCTAATACGCCAACCGAATTGGAGGTTGATAAAGCGGTAATTCTTTATGGCAGCACAAAAACAGCTGATGTTCGCGGGGGATGGTGTGATGCCTCCGGCGATGTAAGTAAATATTTTTCGCACCTGGCTTATGCCAATTACATGTCGCCGCAGCAAATACCCTTAGTTACATGGTCAATGGTTAACGCGGTACAAACTGTGCCTGGTTTGCTTAATAAGCTTGGGGCTTATGATAATATGGTTAACGAGGCGCTGTGGGGTGGCGATTATATGGTGCGGTCGCTATCAAAAGAGGGCTATTTTTATATGACCGTTTTTAGCTATTTTAGTAAAGATCCAAAAGCACGCAGGATAGTAGGCTTAAGGGCCAACAGTGTTACTACTGATGAATACCAATGTGCTTTTCGTGAAGGCGGAGGCATGGGCATAGCTGCTCTTGCCAGGATCTCTCAGCTAAAAAAAGACGGGGAATTTAAATCGGCGGAATACCTTGATGCTGCAAAACGTGCTTTTGCCCACCTGCTGATTAACAATACTAAATATGACGATGACGGCAAAGAAAATATTATTGATGATTATTGTGCCCTAATGGCTGCTACTGAACTATGGATAGCTACGGATAGCTCGTTTTATCATGACGAAGCACGTAAACGCGCACAAAACATAGAGAAACGTATGAGCCCGGCTGGTTATTTTATAGCTAATGATACCGGTCGACCATTTTGGCATGCTTCTGATGCAGGCTTACCGGTAGTTGCTTTGTGCCGGTATTTGAGTAAGGAGAATAATACAGAAGATAGGAGTGCTGCCTTAAATGTGATCAAAAAAGCACTTGACTACAACTTACGGGTAACCACAGCGGTAAGCAACCCTTTTGGTTATGCAAGGCAAACCTTCCGTATGGGTGATAAAATTAAAGACGGCTTTTTTATACCACATGAAAACGAAACCGGCTGGTGGTGGCAGGGTGAAAACGCGCGTTTAGGATCATTAGCTACGGCTGCTTTGGTAGGGGGCAGACTGGTTTACCCGGAAAAAGGGGGCTGGGGAGTAAAAAAAGATCTTGCTGTCTATGCATCCGATCAAATATCCTGKGTACTGGGTTGCAATCCTTATTCCATTTGTTTTATGTACCAGTTTGGTAAAACTAATGTGCCTTATATGAGCTCAAGTTTTGGTCATGGATCGGGCAAGGGTGGGATATCAAATGGCATCACCGGTAAAGAGGGTAGTCCTGATGGCAGCGGAATTGATTTTAAAACAGAAGACAAAGGCAATGAGTGGCGCTGGACCGAACAATGGCTGCCCCACGCTGCCTGGTTTTTACAGGCTATTACCGCTATGGCCCAGCCTGAATAATATGAATAATACTTAATAAGTCGCCTTAGTTATTATCTTTATTGGCTTTAGGTCATATTATTAAAATAAAGATAGTAAACAAAGACACCACATGAACCAGCTACCCAGGCGTTTATTATCTATCGATGTGTTCAGAGCGGTTACCATGTTGTTCATGATATTTGTGAACGATCTGGAAGGCGCGCATAACATACCAGATTGGATTGAACATGTAAAGGATAATGTTGACGGATTAGGTTTTGCCGATACCATTTTTCCGGCTTTTTTGTTCATTGTGGGGCTTTCACTACCATTCTCCATTAATAATCGTTTAAAAAAAGGCGAATCATTTATTTCAATAGCAGGTTATATTTTGCTGAGGTCGATAGCTTTAATTATCATTGGCGTTTTTCATGTAAACCTGGAAACTTATAGTAATGTATCGCTGCTATCAAAACCCATGTGGGGTTTACTGGCTCATATTGGTTTTTTCCTGATCTGGTTGGATTACCCACCTCAAATGGTTAAAGCTAAAAAGTATGCATTTATTGGCACAGGTATAATTGTACTTATTTTTTTAGCTATTATTTACCGGGGTGGCAAACCTGGTCACATCCATATAATGCAGCACTCGTGGTGGGGCATATTAGGTATCATTGGCTGGGCTTATTTTGTATGTGCAAGCGTGTACCTATTGGTTAAAGGCAGGCTTTGGGTATTAATTGCCACACTTCTGATCTTTTTGATTATAAGTATTGTTTCGCATTTGGAGTTGTTTGATATGGATCTGTGGGTAATAGATGATGCATCTTCAGTTTCACTGGTAATGTGCGGGGTAGTGATCTCAGTATTATATGCGCAACTGGCTCAAAAGGCAAAAACACAATACATTTGGGGCATTTTTACAGCGATAGCCGTAGCGATGCTGGCAGGTGGTTTTATAGCAAGACCATTTACGGGCGGTATATCAAAAATATACTCCACAACAGCCTGGGTAATGATATGCTCCGGCATCAGCATATTGGTTTTCGAACTTATGATATACCTTGTTGATGTAAAGGGAAAGCAAAACTGGTTTAAGCTTATCCGCCCGGCGGGCACAAGTACCCTTACCTGTTATTTGATTCCATATTTTCAGTTTTATATTTTAAAGCTGCTCCATGTTAAATACCCCCATATCATTAATTCAGGAGTAGGGGCATTGATAAGAGCGATGGTTATCTCTTTTTTAGTGATCATTTTGGTAGGATACCTGGAAAGAAGAAAGTTCAGGCTAAAAATATAAAAGCCAGGGTATTTCACCTTACAACTATTTACAATTTCTGAATTATTAATCATTTACCTATCTTAGGCTTCAGTTAGCCGGGACTAATCAACCGCAGGCCAAATATCTACAAAGCCCAACCAATCATGTGCTTTACGGTTCTGTAATGGCGACTTGTATGTAGTTGCACAAAAAAATATCCTATGTTGGTAGCTATAATGAAGATCTTTATTTTTTTATGCATTTTAATAGTACCGCTGCGCGGTCCGTCAAGAAGAAGAGAAACCAAATATGACCAGCCGGAAAGTGCTAAGATTTTTTCAAAATATGGCGTTAATGAACAGGGTAGGTTAGAGCGGATAAATAATGAACACAAAAACAAATAGGAGTAATCTCTATTAATTACTCCTATTTGTATATAAGTTGGGGCTACCCCGAATTTAAACTTTACTTTTTTTAGTTAGCGCTAAAATTTCATTCTGTGCTACACGGGCCAGTATAATTTTCCTGATCAGATCAACGGGTATTACCTCATCAGGTAAAAAATGGAGGGTTGATCCGGAGACTTTAACATCCTTAAGATCTTCTTTTAAGGTTTTTACAAGGCCTGGGTTCATTGTATAAAAGCTGCAATACTTTTTATTGGTGCCAATGCCAACCAGCATATAAAGATACTTATAACAGGGCAGCTGATAGCTGATCGATTCTATAGCCTGCGGAACTGTTGTTTGGATGATTGATCGCAGCTTTTCAAGCGTAGCCCTAAACTCCACGGGTTGCTGTGCTATATATTCATCAGCAGTACGCGGAGTTGGGAAATTTGAACCTCGCATAATATAAATATAATGAAATCGATTTGGGTTATCACCAACGTTATTATTGCTCGTATGCTTCTTTTAAGGTTTTAATATCGAGCTTACCCATTTTCATTACTGCCTGCATTACGTTAGCCGATTTTTTAGGGTCCTGTATCCAATTATTTAGTTCAGCTGGAACTATCTGCCATGACAAGCCGTATTTGTCTTTAACCCAACCACAAAAGGACTCTTCACCACCATCAGAGGATAGCGTTGTCCAGTAAAAATCAATTTCCTCCTGGGTCTTACATTTAACAGATAATGAAACAGCTTCGGTTAATTTAAACATTGGGCCCCCGTTTAAGATCATGAATTCTTGCCCTTCAAGTATAAAGGTAGCCGCCAATACGGTTCCTGCAGGTTGATGTTGCCCTTCGCCATAATAGCTGATGTCTTTAAGTTTTGAGTTTTTAAATACTGAAGTATAAAAGTTAATTGCCTCTTCAACTTTACCGTCGAACCATAAGCAGGTGGTGATCTTTTGCATAATAATTTCTCCTTTTAATTGTAATTACTGTTTTACCATTTTTGTTTGATATCTCAAAGTTACTTGCTCTGATTTCTATTAAAAGGGTGTGAAAGTGACAATCTGCGGGGGGTATTGCGCAACTGCGTAAGGGTTATAAAACAACAAATCCCGATCCGTTAAACGGATCAGGATTTGTACATCCAAAAGGATCAATATTGAAACTTATTTGCCTAAGGCTTTATAAGTTAGGCGTTTTTTGATTTTTGTCCGGCGTATGGTAAAGATGATATAAAGATCACCATGCCTATACCAAAAGTAACAAATCCACCGTAAACAATTCCGGCTGACGCATCAGTTCCACTAACCGAATCGGCCGGATTAAATGCGTGATTTGGGGTAAAAGCAATATAACCGCCTACAATTAATATGCCTATCGCTGTAATTAAAAGCCCTAATGTTTTTTTCATGTTCAGTAATGTGWAGCTATAATGCGACAAATGTATAAACTTTAATGTAATCAACAAAAAACCCGATGCTTAAATATCGGGCTATTGTGAATAATTTTCTCAATATGGGTTTAAATCAGGCTTTAACCGGTAATTTACTGCTGCCATCTTGTTTGATTTAACCAGCCATGAATTAATTTATACAATAGGGTGGGAATAAGACCGTCTAAATTTAAATGCATTCTGTATCCCCACTTTTGGTGATAGGCGGATCTACCTTAAAGTTTATACATTAGCACCGCATAAAAGCACATGCAGAAATAAATCTTTTGTAAGTTTAGATTTGAATTTAGCTGCATTTAAAAAATGAATATGAAACATTTAAAGATCTTAATATTAATAGCCGCTACCTGGTTATGCGCATGCAAAAACCCTGAAGAGCAGCAAAAAACAGAACTGAGCTTAAGCAGCTTTTTAAAGGATACTACCGGTGGTGTACAATCCGGCGGGATAAAGGTTATCGCTATTAATACCCCTAAAGGAAAATTCAATGTATGGACAAAGAAAATAGGCAATAACCCTAAAATCAAGGTGCTGTTGCTTAATGGCGGACCCGGTGCCACCCATGAGTATTTTGAATGCATGGAAAGCTTTTTACCAGCCGAGGGAATTGAGTTGATCTATTATGATCAATTGGGCACTGGTAATTCCGATAACCCCAAAGATACTTCTATGTGGAGTTTACCACGTTATGTAGAAGAGGTAGAGCAGGTAAGACAAGCGTTAAAACTGGATAAAGATAATTTTTACCTGTTAGGGCATTCATGGGGTGGAATACTTGCTTTGGAATACGCCTTGAAGTATCAGCAAAATTTAAAGGGCCTCATTATATCGAACATGATGGCCAGTTGTCCCGACTATGGAAAATACGCTGATGATGTATTGGCAAAACAATTTGACCCAAAAGTATTGGCACGTATTAGAGCCATTGAAGCAAAAGGCGATTTTCAAAATCCGGAATATATGCAACTGTTAATGTCCAATTATTACGCTAAACATATATGCCGTTTCCCGGTAGATGAATGGCCCGAGCCGGTAACCCGTTCTTTAAATAAAATAAATCAATCATTGTATGTAACCATGCAGGGGCCAAGCGAATTTGGCATTGCCGGCAAGTTGCTCAAGTGGGACCGCAAGGCTGATCTGCCCAAAATTGCTGTTCCGGCACTAAGCATCGGGGCAAAGTATGATAGTATGGATCCCGCGCATATGCAATGGATGGCTACACAATTTCAAAATGGAAATTATCTATATTGCGCAAATGGCAGTCATATGAGTATGTATGATGACCAGCAAACTTATATGAATGGCTTAATTAAGTTTATTAAAGGAGTAGATGCAGGAGAAAAAAAGATAAAATTATAAGCTGAACCTGTTGGGTTACCACCGTTATTGTTTACCCTAATGATGTACCGCATCAAATGTCGTGAAAGTATTTATGAATCTGTTTCGATCAGGGTGAGTGAGTCTTTTTTATGGTACTGTTCTTAATAAACAGAAAAGACATCAATGCTCCTAAAAAAGCGAGTCCTGCGGATAGCTGCATTACTCTGGCATAAACATCAATAAAGCCTGCACGGTATAATTTTTTAGCTGCTGCCTGCTCATGTTCATTAAAACCTGTGGTCACTTTAGCGTCACCCAGATTAGCGGCCTGTGCCATTATTACTTGTTTTTGTTTGGGACTTAGTTGAATATGCTGTATTTGATGTTGCAATGATCCAGTGAAAAATAAAACAGCTAAAGCACCTAAAATAGCATTGGCAAAAACATTTGATATACGCGTAAGGGCATTGTTTACACC
>NZ_JBFUJG010000184.1:0-8154 GCF_056401495.1 Mucilaginibacter sp. P4_E8 | reverse complement strand
GTGAGCAAAAAAGAATTTCTGGAACTTTTAGACAAGTACCTGGCGGGAAACGCCTCGCCTGTGGAGGAACAATTTTTATTTGATGTTTATCAGCAAATGGAGGATAAATATGAATGGGATACTCCTGAACTGAAAACACTTGACCTGTTGGAACATAAGTTGATCGAAAGATTCAGGCAATCCATACAAAAATCCAATGTGGTTGCTATATCTGAAAATGAAAAGCGCTCAGGGTTCCGTTTTAATAATAGAACCATTTTTCAGATTGCAGCAAGTTTATTGCTTTTACTAAGTGTAACCGCCGGATTTTGGCTATACCATAAAACATCCCCTGAAACCAGCAAGATCTTTGTGGTGCAGGAATCCGAAGACCTGATCACCCATACCAATAATACTAGCGGAACTGAAAAAATAATTTTCCCTGATAAGAGCTTTGTAGATCTTGCCACAGGAAGTAAAGTTGTTTATAATAAAATCTTTTTGGGATCCCTGAGGCAGGTCTATTTAACAGGAGAAGGCTTTTTTCAGGTTACCAAGAACCACGCTAAACCATTCATTGTTTATACCGACAGGCTCGTTGTCAAGGTATTGGGTACAAGTTTTGTTGTTAAAAGCGGCGAGCACAATACCATGGCGAGCGTTTTGGTTAAAACCGGGAAGGTCTCTGTTTTTAAGACAAAAGAGTTTACCGCCGAGAACGCAAAGCCAGACCTGACCGGGGGCCTGGTATTATTACCTAACCACCTTGCTGACCTTAATGCGAAAGAAGAGTTAGAGAAAAACCTGCCCAAATCACCTGAAGTACTTAAACCGAAGGAAACAAAAAGTTTTGATTTTGATAATACGCCTATCGATATCGTGTTTTCACGATTACAGGACACTTATGGGATAACCATTCTATATGATAAGGTCAAACTAAATTCCTGTTCCCTATCTGTAAAAATGGGAAAGGAAGACTTTTACCAAAAGCTTGACCTCATCTGCCGTACTATTAATGCATCCTACCAGGTTCGTGATGGGAACGTATTTGTATCCGGGCCGGGATGCGCCAATTAACCAATAACCATAATTAGGAAAAGAAGGAGCAATATGAGATAAAGCAGATCCCAGCAAACAAAAAAGGCAGTTAATGAACCAACATTAACCGCCATGACCCGCAATTCTTTCTCAGGGACGCGGATAGTTTTGAACCAATTAGTAAACTGATTAAAACCAAAGTAAAAATATGAAAAAAGGATTACCTTTTTCACTAGCTACTGCTATAATGAAAATTTCGCTTATTTCAGCCATTGTTTTTTCTTGTACACTATGCGCCCACTCAACAGTTACCGTTGGGCAGGAAGTGTATAATAAAGAAATAAGTATTTCTGTTAAAGAACAGAACATCAAATTCACCCTCGATAAAATAGCCAAAACAGCCGGGATCAATTTCAGCTACAGTCCGCAGCTTATTGAGTCCCTCCGGAAAGTCAACATCAACGAAAGAAATAAAAGGCTGTCCTATGTGCTGGATAAACTGCTTTCCGGCCTGAATATCAGTTACTCATATTTTAACAATTATATTGTTCTGAATAAACGGGAGCCGGGAAAGGAGCTTGCGGCCGTTTCGCCGGCCGCAGCCATGGTAAAAGCAGTCTCCGGAAAAGTGACTGATAGCAAAGGTGTCGGCCTGCCCGGCGTAACCATCCGGGTTAAAGGGACAGCAGAAGGTGTTACCACCGATGCTACCGGTAATTATAAGATCAACGTACCGGATGACGATGCGGTACTGGTGTTCCAGTACATTGGCTTCATAAGCCAGGAAATACCGGTTAACGGAAGCGTTTCGATCAACGTTTCCCTGCAGGCGGAGTCCAAAAACCTTGATGAAGTGATTGTTGTGGCTTATGGCAGCACAACGCAGCGCGCGAATACCGGCGCTATGGAAACGGTTAAGGCAAAGGAGCTCGAAGACATCCCTGCAGCCCAGTTTACTCAAAAATTACAAGGCAAACTTGCCGGGGTACAAATAAACCAGATCAATGGCAAACCCGGGCAAGGTATGCAGGTGCTGGTACGTGGCTCTGCATCGCTCTCTACTTCGTCTGCACCACTTTATGTAGTGGATGGTTTTCCCGTGGTTGGAGATATCAGTAATATTAACCCCGATGAAATTGAGACCATTACCGTACTGAAAGATGCCGCCGCTACCGCGCTTTACGGCTCCAGGGGGGCATTTGGGGTAGTTGTGGTAACTACAAAAAGTGCAAAACCTGGTCAGACCAATATTAGCGCGAATGCTTACATCGGAACCCAGCGCGTGCCGCAGAGAGGCAGGCCCGACATGATGGACGGAACGGAATGGGCGCAGTTTAAAAAAGAATCTTTCCAGGATCTCGGACAACCCGTGCCGGCAGCATTCGAAAATCCTGCACAGTACGGAAAAGGATATGACTGGTATAATTCCATGTTCCGTTCAGCGGTGATCAGTGATTACAGTGTGTCGATCAATACCAGTAAGGAAAATGTCAGCAGTTCCGTAACCCTCGGGTATTTCCGGCAAGACGGCGTTTTGCTGAACTCCTATTACAACCGCTTTACCGTGCGGGCAAATAACCTGTTCAAGGTCACCAATAATATAAAGATCGGGCTCAATGTGGCACCGACATACAATTACGACAATACCCCGGCATCCGACGGTCTATTTTATAACGGCGGCGGGCTGATCAACAACGCGATGCTGACCCCTCCTATTATACCGATTTACAACCCGGATGGTTCCCTACCGGTATCGATTACCACACCGGGTGTAACCTCATTCCCTACACCAAACTGGGTCAGATCAATCCAGGATACTAAAAGCAAGACAAATACCTACAGGTTATTGAGTAATGCCTTCGTGACCTATGAACCGATTAAGGACCTTGTGCTTAAATCGAGCATCAATATCGACCTGGGCTCCTCGGCATTTAATTATTTTCAGCCATCTACCGCGGGTCGGGCCTTCGCAGCCACGCCAAGCCAGCTTACGGCAAACCTGAGCCAGACGAACAGCAACTATTATTCCTGGCTTACTGAAAATACCGCCAGTTATTCAAAACAGATCAAACAGCATCATTTTAACCTGCTCGCAGGCTATACAGCACAGAAAACCCGCGGCACGTCGACAAACGTAAACGGTTACAATTATGCCGATGACCGGGTGCAGACCATCGATGCGGCGCTGGTAAAGAATAACCCCTCGTCTGATATCCAGGAATGGAGTTTGATTTCCTACCTCTCGCGACTCGATTATAACTATGACGGTAAATATTTCTTCCAGGCAAGTTTGCGACGTGACGGGTCATCCAGATTTGGGCCAAATAACAAATACGGAAATTTCCCGGCGGCTTCCGTGGGATGGGTGGCCAGCGATGAATCTTTCCTAAAGGAAAACAAATATATCTCGTTTCTGAAAATCCGCGCGAGTTATGGCATCACGGGCAACTTTAACATCGGAAATTATACCCAGTATGCCACACTCAGCGCTGGCCAGAATGTGCCTTTTAATGGTGCTACCAACAGCGGTTCGGCCGTAGTGGGACTGGGGAACAGCAACCTTGGGTGGGAAAAAACCGGACAGCTGGATCTTGGACTTGATATCGCTTTTCTTAATAACAGGATTAACCTGACTTATGATTATTACAGAAAAAAGACAACTAACCTGTTATATACGTTGCCGGTACCACAGGAGTCAGGCTTCTCCACCTTTACGGGAAATATCGGTGCGGTTAAATTCTGGGGACATGAATTTGCCCTGAATACCAATAACCTGGTAGGGAAATTTAAATGGAACTCCAGCTTTAATATTTCCTTCAGCGATAACCGGGTACTGGCATTATCAAATATCAGTAATGTACTTTACTGGGGCACTGGCAGCGCTACCACCATCACACAAGTAGGCGGCAGGATCGGGCAGTTTTACGGATTGGTGCAGCAGGGCGTATATACCAACCAGGCAGACTATAACAATTCTCCTAAAAACGTGAATTCGCAGGTCGGCACCATCAAATACAAGGATGTGAACGGTGATGGTGTGATCACTTACGGAAATGGCCCTACCGGGGATAAAGCAATTCTTGGCAACCCCTTCCCTAAATACCAGTTTGGCTTTACCAACTCTTTTTCTTACGAACATTTTGATCTGTCTATAGTTGCATCGGGTTCTTATGGTAACAAAGTTGCCAGTATGGCTGATCAGGGCACTGCCAATCTCGACGGCGTATTTAACGTGCTGAAAGATGTACAGGACCGCTGGCGTTCAGCAACAGATCCGGGAGCAGGCAAGTATGGGAAAACGACAGCCTCGACAGGAGATGAGCGTGACCAGTTCAGTTCGAGGTTTGTGCAGGATGGCAGTTACCTGACCATTAAAAACATTACGCTTGGTTACAGTTTGCCGGTTACGAAACTGGCAGGCATCAAGAGCATTCGTGTTTATACCAGCGTTCAACAGGCATTTGTGTTTACCAAATACAAAGGTTCCAACCCGGAAGTCAGCACTGACCCCAATGGTAATCCGACCGGATCATTGGCACAGGGTCTCGACTTTACGGCATACCCTTTACCAAGAACCTTTACGCTGGGCCTGAACCTGAACCTGAAATAATTTAACCAATTAGCAATTAAGACATGAAAAATAAAATATTAATATCAGCGATTCTCCTGATGGTGTTGGGCTCATGTAAAAAAGAATTCTTAAACCTCCCTTCACAGACCTCATTGAGCACACCGGTTTATTTCAAGACCCAATCTGACTTTGAATCTGCAATTAACGGTGCATACGCTCCACTTCGCGGGCTGTATAATGGCGCCTGGGCAATGGGGGAATTGAGGTCGGACAATACCACCTACAAATACAACCCCAATGACCGTGGAACTATCCAGGCTGAATATGTAAAAGATTTTACAGATCAGAACACCAACCCGGTGCCTCAAGACAAATATGTCACCGACTATTCCATTATTGCACGGGCAAACCAGGTACTGGCTCCGATTGACGCGGTTAATTTCGATGCCACAGCCAAAAATAACATTAAAGGGCAGGCTTACTTTCTAAGGGCATTCGCCTATTTCGATCTGGTACAATACTTCGGGAGCGTACCCTTGCATCTTACTCCGGTTTCAACGTTGTCTGAAACAGCCTTGCCGCTCAGCAGTGTGGCTGACGTATATGCACAGATCATCGCAGATGCGCAGAAAGCAGCATCATTACTGCCCGCTAAGTCTGTACAAACTTCGGGCCGCGTAACTTCAGGCTCGGCTTATACCTTGCTCGGCAATGTTTATATGGTACAAAAAAAATGGGCCGAGGCCGAAACAGCGCTGAAGAATGTCACAGGCTATACCTTAATGTCCAATTATGCTGATGTTTTTGACCCGGCCCAAAAGAACAATAAGGAATCAGTTTTCGAAATTCAATATAAACAGGGCACTGAGGGATTCGCCAGCAATTTCTTTTACACCTTCCTGGTACGTCCGATCTCAGCGGCCGAAATAACTGTGATCACAGGCATCGCAGAAAACAGCCTTGGTGTTGAAGGTTATAATATTCCCACACCGGATGTTATTGCAGCTTATGAGGCCGGTGATATCCGCAAGTCAGCGTCAATCGGTAACGTTATTGCAGGTGGGGTAAGTTATCCCTATATTAAAAAATATGCACATCCGCATACCCTGACCAATAACACCGATGACGACTGGCCGGTTTATCGCTATGCAGAAGTATTGTTATTTCTTGCCGAGGCAACGAATGAGCAAAATAAAACCGCCGATGCGCTGGGGTATCTGAACCAGGTAAGGACCAGGGCTGGACTGGCAAACAGCACGGCCGCAAATCAATCAGACCTCAGGAGCGCGATCATCAGGGAAAGAAGGGTTGAATTGGCGTTTGAAAACAAGCGCTGGCTGGACCTGGTAAGAACCGGAACCGCGCAGGCAGTAATGAGTGCTTATGGCGCGAAGGTGAAAGCTAATCCACAGGCTTACTACTTTCCTGCCGGGATCGCTCCATCTCCATCTTCTTACACTACCATCAGTACATTATTCCCGCTTCCAGCTTCCGAAGCGGCGCTTACGCCATATTTCTAAATCTTCGCAGCAGCATAGTTAGCCGACTATGCTGCTGTTTTATAACTTTAAATTCCGGACCATGAATAAATTCCTGACAATCGTTTTCGTTTTGTTCTTTTTTAACAACGGCCTGCATGCCTTCCCCCTGGCCCTGGTTACGCCCGAAAACCTGAAGTGCGAACTTTTGGAAAATCCTGCCGGGATTGATATGCCGCACCCGGGTTTGAGTTATGTGTTGCATGCCCAAAAAACCAGTGCAAGAAGTATCACGCAAACAGCCTATCAAATATGGGTGTCCAGCACTCCGGATTTCAAAAAGGGTGGAGATCTGTGGGATTCAAAGAAAGTGATGAGCGATCAGATGGCTTACATTGCTTACCAGGGAAAAAGTTTACTGTCCGGGCAAAAGTACTGGTGGAAAGTCAGGATCTGGGATCAAACGGGGCATCAATCGCCTTGGAGCAAAACGGCAAACTGGACTATGGGCATCCTGAATAAGAATGATTGGAAAGCCAGCTGGATCAGCGCCCGCGGTGCAGAAAAATATGCATTGAGCCCGGTAGGCTTTAAATCCGCCGATGCTAAATCAGCAGACACAACCAAATGGGTTCAGGTTGATCTGGGTAAGTCATCCTCCTTTTCTGAGATAATGCTGTCCCCAATGTTTTATGCAGATCAGTCAGGTTACGCCTTCCCGGTAAGGTATAAGGTATCAGTTTCTGATAATCCATCTTTTCAAACGGAGACTATTATAGCCGACTTTACAAAGGAGGATTTTAAGAATCCCCGCTTTTCTGCGGTTCATCTACCGGCAAAGGGCACGGCAGCGAGATATGTACGAGTTACCGCAACGCGGCTTGCCCGAAAGGCAACCGGCTATTCCTTTGCCCTGCGACAGATCGAGGTAATTTCGGGTGGAAAGAACATGGCTGCCGGTAAACCTGTTGGTGCCTTGGACAGTGATGATAGCAATGGATTTTCCAGAATAAATCTTACAGACAGGGTAAGCGATTATAAAGATTTTCCCAATTACTCATCTATGCTTTTGCGGAAGGATTTCAAGGTGAAACCAGCCCTTGTTCGGGCAACCATCCATATCAGTGGTCTTTCTGAATATGAGTTGACCATTAACGGTCGTAAAATTAGTGATTACCTGCTTACACCCGGATGGACAGACTATCGTAAAACAGTTTTATATGATACCTATGATGTTACCCGGCAATTAAAGAGTGGGGCAAATGCTATTGGGATCATGTTAGGTAACAGCGTTTATAATATACAACCTGATACAACAAGATATGTAAAGTTCCTGACTACGTTTGGCCCCGCCAAAGCCATTGCACAGCTAAAGCTGGAATATGCCGATGGTTCTGAGCAAACAGTTATAACAGATAAAAGCTGGAAAGCATCACCCGGCCCTGTAACTTATTCCAACCTATATGGAGGTGAAGATTATAATGCAAACCTGGAACCTGCCGGATGGAATAAAGTCGGTTTTATTGCAGGTAAAAGCTGGGTGCCGGCTTTAGAAACTTCCGGGCCCGGCGGGGTTTTAAAAGGGCTTTCCGCAGCTGCGCCCCCTGTAAAGGCCATTGATACCATTGCTCCTATTAAAATAAACAAGATTAGTGACAATGTATGGATCTATGATTTCGGACAGAATGCTTCGATGATGCCGGCACTCCAGGTTAAGGGGCCAAAAGGATCACGGGTACGAATGATACCATCTGAATTGTTGGGAGAGAACGACCTTGTTGACAGGCGTTCTGCTACACAGGATGGGGTAAGACCGGCCTGGTGGGAATATACATTGGCTGGAACCGGCGATGAACATTATTTCCCGAAATATTTTTACCAGGGAGCCCGTTACCTGCAGGTTGAGTTATACGCAACTGAAAAAGGTGAAACTTTACCCAAAGTTGTTCAGTTATCTGATGTAATTGTACATTCATCCTCCGCACCGGCTGGTAGTTTTGAATGTTCAAACCCTTTATTTAATAAAATTTACAGCCTGGTACGCTGGGCGCAGCGCAGTAATATGATGAGTTTGATGACAGATTGCCC
>NZ_JBFUJG010000183.1:0-8329 GCF_056401495.1 Mucilaginibacter sp. P4_E8 | reverse complement strand
CTATAACCTCAGGGAAAAACTACGGCTTAAACATATCAAAAAGCGGGTACCTGTTTTATTCAGAGAATTTCTCGTTGATAGGTTACAAGGCTAAAAATCCATTTAACATTTCGGTTTCATTATCGCCTATTGAGGTGGGTAATAAAGTGATACTTAAAAACATATTTTTTGACACCAATAAATTCGATCTGGAATCGGAATCAAAATCGGAGTTGATGAAACTGATTGAATTTTTAACAGCAAACCCAACTGTACATATAGAAATATCCGGACATACTGACAATGTAGGCCCCGATCAGATCAATCAAACCCTATCCGAAAACCGGGCCAAATCAGTTTATCAATATCTGATAACTAATGGCATTGTAGCCAGTCGCCTGGTTTATAAAGGTTATGGCAAAACCCAGCCTATTGCCTCCAATGATACGGATGAAGACCGCGCCAAAAACCGGAGAACCGAATTTAAGATCATTTCAAAATGAAAAAAATATTATTCGGCTTAATCCCTATCGCGTTGTTTTCTTGTGCCGTTACCCACACCACTACAAATTCGGGCAAACCCTGGCAAAATAAAGTACAGCAGATACCCGGCAAAGTGGAATGCGAATATTACAATACAGGTGGTGAGGGAGTTGCTTATCATGATTCGGACAGTTTAAATAATGGCAGCGGTAAGCTTAATCCAGCAAATGGGACATATTTAAACGAGTTCAGGATGCATGAAGGCGTTGATATTTCTTACACAAAAGCCCATGACAGCATTGATAACAACCCACACAATGTTGTACAACCAAAAATGGATCAGCTATATGTTGGCTGGACAGTACCGGGCGAGTGGATCAAATACACAGTAAATGTTAAAGAATCAAGAAACTACCGGGTTGATGTGATGTATACCTCCAATGGCGATGGTTCTATATCACTTGATCTTGACGGTAACGAGATAGCGAAAAACCTGAAAATTAATTCAACCCACGATGACCGTGATACGGTTAAATGGCGCCAATGGCATCATTGGAACAGATCTGATTCATTAACCACCATAAGCCTTAAAAAAGGTATTCATGTGCTTACTTTACACATCCTCACTAACGGGAATATGAATTTGGATTATTTGGAATTTAAATAAAGTGGACAAATAGTTACATGCCAATTATACCGCAAAACCTTCCTTTAACAAAAAAGCCTTCAGAACTCAATCCAAAGGCTTCTTTAATTTTATTCAGGATATTTTAGTTACCCATTTCTGATATGAATTTGATACGCATCAGCTGTACTTCTTCGCGGGTGTAATCATCATTACCCAACTCGGCCAGTGCGTCATCAATAGAGTCGGCTTCAGCAGTACGGAAATAATCAAACACTTCTTCCTGCTTATCCTCGTCAATCACTTCATCAATATAATAGTTCAGGTTAAGTTTTGTACCAGAATTGACAATGGTCTCCACCTCCTTTAATATTTCCTCGTAGGTGAGGCCTTTTGAAGCTGCAATATCATCCAGATTTAAATGACGGTCGATGTTCTGGATAATGAAAACCTTTAGTGCCGATTTGTTAGCAGCACTTTTGATCACCATATCAACAGGGCGGTCAATATCATTATCCTCTACATATTTTTGTATCAGATCGGTAAATGGTTTACCAAACTTTAGTGCCTTGCCGGCACCCACACCCGAAATTTGTTTCAA
This sequence comes from Mucilaginibacter sp. P4_E8, assembly GCF_056401495.1. Classification (NCBI taxonomy): domain Bacteria; kingdom Pseudomonadati; phylum Bacteroidota; class Sphingobacteriia; order Sphingobacteriales; family Sphingobacteriaceae; genus Mucilaginibacter; species Mucilaginibacter sp. P4_E8. The sequence goes on along the minus strand of NZ_JBFUJG010000183.1, from coordinate 6,641 downwards.
TTCTTCGGTAGTAACCGGGTAATGGGTACACATCTCTTCCAGCGATGGATCCTGGAATATAACAAATGGCGGTAATCCCTTTTGTTTAGCCAGCTTTTTACGCAGGTCCTTGAGCATTTGCAGCAATTGAGTATCTAATGCCCCACCGCCTTGCTTAGGGCCATCAGCGTCATCATCGTCATCGGTATTTTCAATTACCTGGTTCAATACAAAACGTATGCTGTGCGGGTTGTCAATAAAGGTATTGCCTGCTTTTGTTAACCTTAACAAACCATATTGATCAATATCCTTTGAAAGATAATTATTGAGCAGGGCCTGCCTTAATAATGAATTCCAAAGATTTTTACCCAGTTCCTTGCCTGAGCCATAATAATCAAGCAGGTCATGCTCATAATTCTTTATCTGGGCATTTTCCTCACCCATTAGTATGCTGATGATATGATGATCATCAAATTTTTCGCCAATGTGCCTGATGAGGCTTAACGCCCTGTGCAGGTGTTCTTCGCCATCAAAGTGCTCTTTTGAACCACAGCAGTTATCGCACATATTATTGCAGCCTGCCTCATTAAAGTTTTCGCCAAAGTAATGCAGCAACTGTTTGCGCCTGCATACCGACGATTCGCAGTAATCAATAACCTCTTTTAATATTTGTGTACCAATTTCACGTTCAGAAACTGGCTTATCCTTCATGAATTTTTGAAGCTTGTCAATATCTTTTTCCGAATAGAACGCTACGCAAACACCTTCGCCCCCATCACGGCCGGCGCGCCCGGTTTCCTGATAGTAACCTTCCATGCTTTTAGGTACATCATGGTGTATCACATACCTCACATCGGGTTTGTCAATACCCATACCAAAGGCAATGGTAGCCACAATTACATCAACATCTTCCATCAGGAATTTATCTTGCGTATCTGCACGTACCTTAGGGTCTAACCCAGCGTGATATGGCAGTGCTTTAACGCCGTTTAAATTAAGCGCTTCGGCAACCTCTTCAACCTTTTTACGGCTAAGGCAATATATGATACCTGATTTTCCCTGGTTTTGCTTTACAAACTTCACGATCTCCTTGATCACATTACGTTTGGCACGTACTTCGTAAAAAAGGTTTGAGCGGTTAAATGATGATTTGTATATGGTAGCATTGTTCATCTGCAGGTTTTTCTGTATATCCTGCTGAACCTTTGGTGTAGCTGTAGCTGTTAAGGCTATAATTGGAATATTGTCGCCAATATTACTGATCACCTGACGTATTTTACGGTACTCTGGTCTAAAGTCATGCCCCCATTCAGAGATACAGTGCGCTTCGTCAACCGCTACAAATGATACCTGGTTTAGACGTAAAAAATCAATGTTCTCCTGTTTGGTCAATGATTCGGGCGCAACATACAATAACTTGGTTTTCCCGGCTAAAACGTCTTCTTTAACCCGGCCTATATCTGATTTGGTAAGTGATGAATTTAAGAAATGGGCTATACTATCTGACCCTCCAAAGGCCCTTAACTGATCTACCTGATTTTTCATCAAGGCTATCAGTGGTGAAATTACTATTGCGGTGCCTTCGCTCATTAATGCCGGCAACTGGTAGCACATGGATTTACCACCACCGGTAGGCATGATCACAAAAGTATCATTACCGGCCAGGATGTTAGTTATAATCGCTTCCTGCTCTCCTTTAAAGTTGTCGAATCCGAAAAAATTCTGGAGATTATCAAATAGCGACTTCTTAGTTTCTATCATTGTTTAACGTGATCTTGAGATGTATTTAAAAGTTTAAAGTAACAAATTTTTATGAATAAACGGTGGATTTACTTTTTAATTTTATACTAATATGATTATTGAATGAAAAACAATTTGTTTCTTTAATGTATTTAAGTTGTGAACAAAATGGCTATCCAACTATTTAGTTTTATTTAATACATAATTAACAGATTATTGTACACTTTTGCGCTGTCTAAACCAAATAAAAACTCTTTTACATACACATGAACAAAAATAACTATGCGATCATCATGGCAGGTGGTATTGGCAGCCGATTCTGGCCTATAAGCCGCTCATCGCATCCCAAACAGTTTATAGATATACTTGGAACCGGCAAAACCCTGATTCAAAACACCTATGAACGCTTCCTGAAGGTTTGCCCAAAAGAAAATATTTACGTAGTAACCAATGATAATTATACCAAACTGGTAAAAAATCAACTGCCCGACATGGCCGAAGGTCAGATATTAACCGAGCCGGTGATGCGTAATACCGCGCCTTGTGTGGCTTATGGTTGTTTTAAAATAGAAAGCCTGAACCCAGATGCTGTCATCGTAGTGGCTCCCTCAGACCAGCAGATCCTGGATGAGGATGCTTTTGTAAGCGCCATTGAAAAATCCCTGCAAACCGCTGCAGTCTGCAATTGCCTGATCACCCTGGGCATTAAACCCTCCAGGCCCGATACCGGTTATGGTTATATCCARTATACYGATCATGTGATCAATCATGATTTTCATAAGGTTAAAACCTTTACCGAGAAACCCACGCTGGAGATCGCCAAAACCTTTATCCAAAGTGGCGACTTTTTATGGAACGCGGGGATCTTTGTATGGTCGGCMGGGGCCATCGTGAAGGCATTTAGCCAGCATTTACCCGAGATGCATGAGATYTTTGCTGATGCCCGCCCGGTTTACAATACGGSTGATGAGAAAACCTATATCCATAAAGCCTACCAGCAATGTACCAATATCTCGATAGATTACGGGATCATGGAAAAGGCGGATAATGTGTATGTGCTGCCCTCGGAGTTTGGCTGGAGCGACCTGGGCACCTGGGCCTCTATTTATGAACTGGCCGACAAGGATTATGTGGGCAACGCGGTGATCCCGTCAGAAAAAGTGATCATGTATGATTCCTCGAACTGTATGGTGAATGTACCGGGCGAAAAGCTGGTGATATTACAGGGCCTGCATGATTTTATCGTGGTGGAATCAAACAATACCCTGCTTATTTGCCCGCGCGACCAGGAACAGAATGTAAAACAGGTAGTGGCCGACGTAAAGAGCAAGTTTGGACCTAAGTATATTTAGCCCCCAGCTTTTTGATTAACTTTACCTGCTCATTTACAGAAACTTGTTTCTGCTAATAACTATGAATAAAAACAGTAAAATATATATAGCCGGACATAACGGTATGGTTGGTTCGGCAATTACACGCAAGCTTCGTGAAAATGGTTTTGAAAATCTGTTACTCAAAAGTTCAAATGAGCTTGATTTGCGTAACCAGCAAGCGGTATCAGAATTTTTTGAAAAAGAAAAACCTGATTATGTTTTTTTGGCCGCTGCAAAGGTAGGAGGGATAGTAGCCAACAACACTTACCGGGCCGATTTTTTGTATGAAAACCTGATTATGGAATGTAATATTATACATTCGGCATATGTTTCAGGTGTAAAAAAGTTAATGTTCCTGGGCAGTTCCTGCATCTACCCTAAACTGGCTCCTCAGCCTTTAAAAGAAGAGTATCTGCTTACAGGGCCTTTAGAGTATACCAACGAACCTTATGCCATAGCCAAAATTGCAGGGATAAAACTTTGCGAAACTTACCGTGACCAGTATGGCTGTAACTTTATCAGCGTAATGCCAACCAATTTATATGGTACAGGCGATAATTATCATCCCACAAATTCACATGTTTTGCCGGCAATGATCCGTAGGTTTCATGAGGCAAAACTTAAGGGCGAAAAAACAGTTACCATTTGGGGTACCGGAAATCCGAAAAGAGAATTTCTTTATGCTGATGACCTGGCCGAAGCCTGCCTGTTTTTAATGGAAAACTATAATGAAAAAGAGCTGATCAATGTAGGGACAGGTGAAGACTTAAGCATTGCCGAATTGGCAAACCTGGTTAAAAGTGTTGTTGGTTTTGAGGGAACATTGGTTTTTGATACATCAAAACCTGACGGTACTCCCCGTAAGCTAATGGATGTAAGTAAATTACATAACCTGGGGTGGCGGCATCACACTACATTAACAAACGGTATTTTATCGGCCTATCGCGATTTTACTGATAAACATACAGCAAATCACGAACGATAATAGTTTATTCATTTTAAATAATACTTACTGGCTTTAATAATATCTGATAGCTTTGTACAAAATAGCTGTTGCCGAGCTGGTATAAAATATTAATAAATATATGACGATTACTCCAACCCCGATTGAAGGGCTTATTATTTTAACACCACGCATTTTTAATGATGATAGAGGCTATTTTTTCGAATCATTTAATGAAGCGTCATTTAATGATGCGGCCGGTTACCAGGTTCAGTTTGTGCAGGATAATCAATCCTTTTCAACAAAGGGAGTATTGCGTGGGCTTCATCTGCAAAAAGGCGAATATGCCCAGGCTAAACTTGTTAGGGTAACACAGGGCGAGGTGTTAGACGTTGCTGTTGATCTGCGTAAAGCATCGGCTACTTATGGTCAATATCAAAGTGTATTGTTGTCAGCCGATAATAATAAGCAGCTTTTTATTCCCCGTGGGTTTGCGCACGGATTTATTGTATTAAGTGATACGACTATTTTTCAGTATAAGTGTGATAATTACTACAATAAACAAGCCGAAGGCGGCTTGCATTATGCCGACCCTGCTTTAAATATCGACTGGCAATTAAGTGCCGATGAACTAAATGTATCAGATAAAGACAAAGAGTTACCTTTCCTGAAAGATGTAACCGATCTTGGATTTTAAAAACGGAACATCTATAAATTCTAAACATACACCTATCAATATGCAAAACATTGTAGTTTTTGGAGCTTCTGGTCAACTGGGGCAATGCCTTAAAAAAGTTGCGGAGATAAAAGATATTAACTTCATTGTTTTCCCTCCCGAAACAGAAGCAAATATTTTAGATATGGATGCTATATCAAAAGTATTTGAACAATACAAACCAGCTTATGTAATTAACTGCGCTGCCTACACCGCGGTTGATAAAGCCGAGGATGATATTGATATGGCCCGCAAAATAAACAGGACTGGTGCTGCTAATCTTGCTACACAATGTAAAGATCATGGTACTGTGCTTGTTCATTTATCAACAGATTTTATTTTTAAAGGAGATAAACCTTACCCGCTTATTGAAAGTGATGTTACTGAGCCAATAAGTGTTTACGGCCTTACTAAACTGGAGGGCGAACAGGATGTTATTAGCATATTGCCCCGGCACTACATTTTACGCACAAGTTGGTTATACTCTGAATACGGCAACAATTTTGTAAAAACAATGCTGAAATTAGGTGCCGAGCGTGCCGAGCTGAAAATTATTGCCGATCAGATTGGCTCGCCAACATATGCTATTGATCTGGCTGCCGCCATACTTGATATTATAACAGCCGGCGGCGAAAACTTTGGCATCTATCATTATAGTAATGAAGGCGTAACTTCGTGGTATGATTTTGCCAAAGGTATATTTGATCTGGCAGGCAGTAAAGTAAAGGCTTACCCTATACGTACCAGTGAGTACCCTACCAGGGCAACACGCCCGGCTTTTTCTGTAATGGATAAAGCAAAAATTAAAAAGACGTTTAATATAGAAATACCTTACTGGAGAGATAGCCTTGCCGTTTGCTTGCAAAAACTGAAATAATAAACTTATTAGCCACAGCCATTTGTATACCAGCATACTATGAGATTTGAAAACATCGACTTATTAAAAGGGTTACTGATTATCTTGGTCATATCCGGACATGTTTTACAGGGCTCGCTCTCTGAAAACTTCGCCAGATACATTATTTATAGCTTCCATATGCCGGTTTTTATTGGGATAAGTGGCTTTTTGTTTAATAGTGCAAAAATTGGTTCAGTTTCGTTTAAAGAGTTAATATCAAAGTACCTATTCAGGGTTATAATTCCCTGGGCAATTGCAGTTATTGCTTATATGGTTATTGTTAACGGGGAACAGCTTAAACATGGCCATAAACTGGGTATGTTGGTCATGTCATTCGTATCTCCGTATTATCATTTATGGTTTATACCGGCATTCCTGAGCTGGGTTTTTATAACCTGGTTATCAGAAAAATTAAAAATTGGCATTAAAGGTTTGTTGGTTTTTAGTGGTATTGTTTCTTTGGGCTTTTTGATACTGTCATACTACCCTGCTTTTTATAAAAGTCCACCGGCTTTAAACAAGGCTTTAGATTTGATACTTGGCACATTTAAGCCGCAGTTTTATGTATTTTTTGTTTTTGGGATTTATTTAAGAAATCACCCTGTTAAAAATAAATTAATGCATTTTGTAGCCTTGGCAAGTTTTATAGGCATTGTGGCATTGTTTTTCTGCCCGAATAAAATTTTAGGCATTATCCTTTTCTTCCTTTTTAACCTGTCGTTCCTAAACCTCCTCACGGCAAAAGCCAGGGAGAACTTTTTTCCACATGTAAAAAGTATACAATGGATAGGCGTAAATTCATTAGCTATTTATTTATGGCATGTGGTTCCAATTATACTGGTAACAAAATTGGTTGGTACAAATAACCTGTTGTTGTTTTATGGGGTAGCCGTTACGGCAGAGGTTATATTCATTTTAATAATTGCTCAGATAAGCAAAATAAAATCCATCAATAAGTACGTTTTTGGGATGGGGTAGTGGTACTGCATATAC
>NZ_JBFUJG010000182.1:0-8344 GCF_056401495.1 Mucilaginibacter sp. P4_E8 | reverse complement strand
TAACTATATTTGCTTAATTGAGAGACGAAATTATGTTAAAATTTCGAACTCCCTTTTACGAGCAATAGATTTAGTATAAAATGCTGTAAGTCAGTAATTTGTAATGATTTAAAAAGTAGGTGTTCTGAAGTGGATATCTACTTAAGTGACTTCCGACCGCAGTTTTCGAACTCTTTATGGAAGATTTGAAGGCTCTCGCTTCCCTAAATCAGATGTAACGATTAACTAAAAGAGCGAGATACTTGTGATTGTCAGGTTATTCAACTTTTAAACTCTTAATAGGGTTTGTTAGTGCCGCTTTTATACTTTGATAGCTAACTGTTAGTACGGCTATAAAAATTGATATGCCTGCTGCCAGTGCAACCATCCACCAGCTTATATCAATACGGTATGTGAAATCCTGCAGCCATTTTGCCATTGCCCACCAAGCGATTGGCGTAGCTATTACAATGGATACTACTACGAGCTTAACAAAATCGAAAGATAGTAATGTGGTAATGTTCCCAATACTTGCGCCCAATACTTTACGTATGCCCACCTCTTTACTGCGTTGCTCAGCCATAAATGCGGCCAGTGCAAATAAGCCAAGACAGGCTATTACAACGGCCAGTACTGCAAACGTAGTTAATAGGTCCCCCATGCGCTGTACATCAGCATACATGCTGGCAAACGTTTCGTCCATAAAGGTGTAACGGATAGGTTGTCCCGGTGAAAATTCTTTCCAAACGGCAGTGATTTGTGCCAGGGTGTTTTTCACATCGTGGCCTTTTATCTTAACAGATACTATTGACGAGCTCTGGCCAAGGCACATTGCTAATTCATGAATGCCCTGACGTAATGATTCGTAGTTAAAATCATGCACTACTCCAATAACCGTAAATACTTCTCCGCCGTTGGTTATCCTTTTTCCTATAGCATTTTTAAGGTTAAGGTTATTAGCCAATGTTTGGTTGATAATAACTGCCTGTGAGTCTGCATGGGTTTCTGGAGCGAAATTACGGCCGGCAACTAGCTGCATCCCCAGCGTTTTTAAGTAATCTTTATCAATCTGCCACATCTGGCTGGTAGTTCCTACGTCTTCCTGGGCCTTACCCTCGTTCCAAAACCTCCTGCCACTGCGTTTGGTACCATCAACAGGTAAATAATCGCTTACAGATACACTGCCTACAGCAGATATTTTTTGCAATTCGTTTTTAAAATCGGTTACCTTGTTGTCAAGCGTATTTGTGCCCTTTATCATTACAACCTGATCTTTATCAAAGCCGATTTTTTTATTCAGGATATATTCCATCTGGTTGTATATAACAATAGTGCCGATGATAAGAATAATAGAGGTAGTAAACTGAAAAACTACCAGCCCGTTTCTTAAAACAGAACTTTTGTTGCCCATGCTCAGCCGGCCTTTTAATACGTCAACCGGTTTAAAGCGCGATAAATAAAACGCCGGATATATACCTGCTGCAACACCTGTTATAAATGCAGCCACTATTATGGTTGGGAACAGCCACCACTCTTGCCATGGCATTACCAACGATTTAGAGGCAAGTATATTAAAATAAGGAAGTAACAGTGCCGCTAAAACAAGGCCTAATGTAAACGACAAGAAACTATACAGCAGTGATTCTATTAAAAACTGAGCAATTAGCCCGCTGCGTAACGAGCCCACCACTTTGCGTAAACCTACTTCTTTGGCCCGATTAGCAGATTTAGCAGTGGATAAATTTATAAAATTAATACAGGCTATAATCAATATAAAGGCGGCCACCACACTAAAAAGCCATATAAAACGGATATCCCCATGTGATATCTCATCTTGTATGTCGTAAGATTTTAGGTTTATATCTGAAATATTTTGCAGCGTGAAAGAGAGTTTATTTCTTAATTCACCAGCAATTTTATCACCACTTTTTGCTAACGATTCTGCTATGTTGGTAACGATAGTTCGCTTCATGCTTTTCTCAAATGCAACTGCATCTGCACCCGACTTCAACAAAATATAAGTGCGATAATTGCTGGCAGTCCATCTCGTTTGCTCGCCATCTGAAAGTTGGTGAGCCGTAAGTGTTAAAAAAAAACTATACTTAAGGTGAGATGTTGCAGGGAAATCATGCATAACGGCGCCTATTCGGTAAGGCTTGGTTTTATCATTATTGATATACATCACCTTACCTACCGGGTTTTGATTAGGGTAGTATTTATCAGCTTTACTTTTTGATATTACCATGGTAAAGGGCTCGCTAAGGGCCGTTCTCCTATCACCGTAAACCATGGGTAGCTCTAATATATCCAATAACGACTGGTCTGCATATGCAAAACMCTCTTCATGTGTATTTTCAATAGCGTCTGCCCGTTTTAACTCAACACTACCCGCTCCCCAAAAAAGTGATTTGTCCATTATCCGGCCAGTGGCTTCTACTTCTGGGTATAGGGCCTTTAATGTAGTTGCTGTTGGTGCTGGCACATCTGTACCTTGCCAGTATGAGTCGTCACCTCTAAACCCAGCCACTATCCTATAAATTCTGTTGGTATTAGGATAGCTTTTATCAAAACTCATTTCATTACGTATATATAAGCTTATTAGCAGGCAGGCGGCAATGCTTAATGCGAATCCACCTATCTTAATAAGCGCATACATTTTTTGTTTACCCAATTGTCTTAGCGCAATTTTGAAATAATTTTTGATCATATCAGTTAATTAACAGTTTTAATAAGCAAGCAAAGCTTGCTTAGACAGTATAAAGATGCGTGCCAATTTTATAATTATCTATCAATCATTCATTTATGAATATATAAAATAAAATAATCGTCCGAATGCGAACAGTTACGTGTTCGGTTATGGAGCGTTATTTCACAGTACAGCATTTAAAATACTTAAGATCAGAACTGCGTTTTAAAATGCGTCATGTTTACCTCATGAATATGAAAAAGGTTGCTGATGTTGTAGAAACTGATTCGATTTATCTGAGTATCATTACCCCATGGACTAAAATACACTTTTTTGATGTCGTAAGCACAAAAAAAGCCTTTAGCAGAAACTACTAAAGGTTAACAATTTTTGTGACCTTCCGACCGCAGTTTTCGAACGCCTTTATGAAAGATTTGAAAAAAATAGCCTCTATAATTGCTCAATTGTAGAAGAATAATATACCATCCCTCTTATTTGGAATTCCGGGATGGTCGACCAGTTTGTTCTTAAATAGTAGGCCAATTGTTCTGAAATACTTTGACTATGTTAAGGGTATGTTCCCCACTTAAGTATTGAAGGAAAAATTCTTTATCGCATTCCTTTTTTGTATTAAAGTGATTTATCTTTTAGATAATCTGAGGAAAAAAAATCATTCCCCGATCTTGTTTATTAATGATGGTAAAATAATTATAAATTTGACGTAATATCGAATTGAAATGTGTCTTAACCTATCACTTATTTAATGAAGAGGCTTATATATGTTGTGGTGCTTACAACATTTTTTTTCTCTTTCGTTTCGCATACATCTGCGCAATCAAACCAAACAGTAACTAACGGCGATGTAACAACATCTGCTAATTTTCCGGGGACGGGCTGCTCTTATTCCTGGGTAAATAGCAATCCATCTATCGGGTTGCCGGCGAGCGGTACCGGGAACATACAAGGGTTTACAGCAATAAATTCAGGAGATGTTCCTGTCACGGCAACAATTACCGCTATGCCAACTGTTAGCGGGTTTGCCTATATTTTCAGCACTATCGGGCAATTGTCTGTAATTGATCTGTCAACAAACCAAATAATGACCAACACTGCAACTTCATTTCGAGCATTTGGCGAAATCATAAGCCCGGACGGGAAATTTATATATGTAACAGATCCATCTAACAACACTGTCATAACACTCAATGCATCTACATACGCTATCGAGGGTTATACATTTACCGGCAACAATTCTTCCCCGCGCGGCATTACCATAAGCCCCGACGGAAGTAAAATATATGTAACAAATGAACACCCCTTTGACGTTAGTGGTCACGGCACAGTTGATATAATCAACACAGAAACCCATAATATCACCGCAACTATCGACGTTGGAGAAAGTCCATTAGGCGTTGTCATGAGTTCGGATGGCAGCAAGATATATGTTGCAAACCAAGGGTCAAATTTCATATCAGTTATAAATGCTAATACCGGTGCAACAATTGGTCAAATCCCGCTGAATCAAGGTGCATCCTCCCTCGCCGCCACATTTGACGGCAGTCAGTTGTATGTAAGCGCCGGTGCTTCCGTTTCTGTCATTAACACGGCATCCAACCAGGTTATCAAAACCATTGGTGTTGGCTTAAACCCGGTAAGCATGGCCGTATCACCTGATGATAAAAAAGTATATGTGGTGAATGAGGATTCACGATCTGTGTCCGTTATTGATAATCAAACAAAAACAGTAATTGCAACCGTGGATCTGCCGGGCGGTCAATCACCATTTAGTATATCTCTAAGCCCAGATGGCACCAAGGCTTACGCTGTAAATCAAAATGGTGTGATCAGCGTTATCAATACAGCCAATAATAGCGTAACCAATTCCATTACCACTGTTACGGGTGCATTTTCTTACGGAAACTTCGTTTCGGCAGGTCCTGGCTGTAGTAGTTCTCCGGTTACTTTTACTATAACCGTTAAACCAACGGCTGAAGCTCCGCTTATAAAAGCAGGCTCTGCAAGCGGGACAATCTCGGCCTGCGTAGGTTCGCCGTCAGCCTCGCCATATATACAGCAGTTTACCGCTACGGGTAGTAATTTAACCGCCGCTGTTACCGTCGCTGCACCTAATGGATTCGAGGTTTCGCTCACGCCCGGTAACGGTTACAGCAGTACTTTAACCCTTGCCCAATCGGGTGGCAGTTTAAATAAAACAGTATATGTACGATCGGCCGCTGCAGAAGGTACAGGTGACATATCGGGTAATGTCATATTGAGTTCGACTGGAGCCGTAAATCAAAACGTGGCCGTTGCCGGAGTTGTAAACGCATTGCCAGCAGTTAATACTGTGCCCAATCAAATTAAGAATAATGGAACGCTATCAGACCTGGTTACATTCACCGGTACCGGGAATACTTTTACCTGGGTAAACGATCACCCTGAAATTGGTTTAGCGTCAAACGGCACCGACAATATTCCTGCCTTTGCAACTGTTAATAACACGGCAAGCCCTATAGTTGCCAAAATTACGGCTACACCATCCAATTCACCATATGCTTACATAACCAACTCGGCCTCATCCTCTGTTTCTGTTATCAACGTAGCAACCAATAAAATAGTGGCCACTATACCTATGGGGGCAGATCCGCAGGATATAACCATTAGTCATGATGGCAAAAAAGTATATGTATCCGATCCTATTTCAAGAACGATTTCGGTGATCAATACAGCTACAAATACAGTAATAGCAACTACATCTGTCCCCATAGGTTCATTCAGTATGGTAGTTTCACCTGATAACAGCAAACTTTATTTAGTGGCTATTAACCCCGATTTGGGTAATGACGATATATATATAATCAATACGACTACCTACAATATAACCTCCACATTAGGTGTCGGTGTTAGTATTGGTATAATTACCTTAAGCCCTGATGGTAGTACACTATACGCCACAGATAACCTCCAAAATAATTTATTAGTAATAAATGCATCTAATGGTCAGTTACTAAAGACGATATCTGTTGGTACAGCACCGGAAGGTGTAATGGTAAGCAGGGATGGCGGTACAGCTTATGTATGTAACTCCGGTTCAAATACAATTTCGGTAATTAATACCATAACCAATACAGTTGTAAAAACTGTAACAGTTGGAACGGCCCCGTTTGCTTTAGCGCTTTCGCCGGATGGGAATATATTGTATGTTTCCGGTTACAGCGACGGGTCACTGACGGCCATTAATACCTCATCAAATACAGTGCTCTTCAAAGAGGATGCGGGTCAATATCCAATGGGGGTTTCCGTAACTCCCGATGGAACAAGCGTATATGTTGCCAATTCCAATTCAGGTACTGTTACAGTAATCAATGCGCTAACCGGCGTCAAGCAGGAAACAATACCTGTTGGGCTCAATCCCTTTTCAATCGGCAATTTTATTACGCCGGTTAGCGGTTGCCCTGGGCAACCTGTTACATTTACCATTACTGTAAAGCCTACTATAGCAAGTGCTGTCATTAAAATTTCAGGTAAGGTTGATCCGCTAGCAACGGTATACGGCACTCCCTCACTGGCATCCAGCTTCACCGTATCTGCTACCAATTTAACAGGTGGCATAATAATCACGCCTCCACCCGGTTTTGAGATAGGCACCGGCGGAACAACCTTTAGCCAAACTATAACTGTAGGTACAATCGGAACGCTTACACCAACCAAAATCTATATAAGACTTTCAGAAACAACAGCAGTGGGTAATTATGCCGGTAATATATTGCTTAACACGGACAATACCGCTGATCAGGGTATTACTACTGCAGACAATAACGCGGTGAGTCCTGCGCCATTAATCATTACCGCCAATAACGAAAGAAAATATTATGGTGACGAAAACCCCGTTTTAACGCTAACTTATAGCGGCTTCGTAAATATGGAAACAGCCTCGGTGCTATCACCACAGCCATTGGTTGTTACTGATGCTACATCAACCTCGCCGGCAGGACAATATCCAATTACAGTTCATGGTGCAGGTTCTATAAATTACGCAATAACCTATGTGCCTGGAACCCTTGTAATTGCGCCAATAAACAAAATTTTGGTTATACCTAATACTTTTACACCTAATGGCGATGGCATAAATGATCGTTGGGAAATTAACCATATTGGGGATTACTCCAATTGTACAGTAAACATATACAACAGATACGGGGAAAAAATATTGACATCAAATGGCTATGGCATACCATGGGACGGCAAATACAAGGGAAAAGACGTATCTACAGGAACTTACTATTATATAATTGATCTTAAAACCGGCAGCAAGCCGCTATCGGGTTGGATTGCCGTTATTAGATAATAAATTATGTCTTGCGGCTATCAACTTTGTAAAGGGCAACTTTAGTATTGTGACCTAAAAGTACAGTCCTCGAACACTTTTATTGAGAATGTGAAGAAAATTATAGCGTTGAAAGAGAAATAGCGACTAGTTTCTTTCTTCGGTTGTAACTGAAGTCGCGCACAACCACGAGTTACAAACACTCGGGTGGCGGAACCAATTTTTCTAATAACTGTAAGACCTCATTGCCATATTTTTCAGTATACCCAAATTTTAAAGAGAGATTAAAATTCTTTAACGCTTCTTCTTTATTTCCCAGTTCAAAATAAATAATACCCTTATTTTTGTAGGCATATGCATTACTCTTATCCAATTCAATTGATTTATCAATAATACTAATTGCATTATCTGTTTCTCCAAGTTTATATTTTGCAAAACCCAGATTATTCCAGGGATAAGTAAATACCGGATTCTTTTGAATAGACTGTTCAAAGAAAGAGATTGACTCTACATATTTAGTCTGTCTAATTAGGTTAAATCCCTTATTATTCAAATAAACACCATTATCAGGTTGTAATCGTAAAAGTGCATCAATAATTTCGGCTACTGTATCATAATTTCCTTTCAAATCACTAATACATGACAACAAAAGCAGGAACTGGACATTTTCGGGATTATTTTTAACCAATTCCTCCGTTAATATTAATGAAGATTCAAAATCAAACTGCTTCATCAAATTATAGGCTAACAGAAATTTAAAATCTAAATTTGATGGTGAAAGGCTTAAACCAACCTGGCAAGTCTTGATAGAATCTCCAAATTGTTGATAATAAAATAGATCGAGTGCATTTTGATATAGCTCATCTATCTTCTTTCGTTTTGCGCTTAAGGAGAAAAAGAATATTTGGACTTTATTATATATTTCCCTCCTAATCGGTTTTATTATTGGAGGAAACGTTTTATAACTTTTTTTAAAATGAGATTCAGTAATATCTTCGATAAGAATACCAGCCTTATTAAAAGACTCCGTTACGGCATTATTATAACTTAATATAGCTAGGATTACATGAATGGTATTTGTACCTGCCTTTTTACTTATATGTTGCGCTATTTTATGCGAATGCTTTATCACACGTTCAGCCTCTATTGTTAATGGTAATGAATCCTTAAATGTTAGTTTACTACTGGGTGGGTATAGCTCTTTTATTCTTGTTTCCCAAGGCTCCGCATCGCAATGATCAAGATAGTTTGAAGCAATACATTTTTTCTTTAGCATGGCAACAAAAAAATGATCATGGTTGATAAAGCCGTGTTGCCATTCAATTGCTAATTTCCTGGCTTCAGCTATAATT
>NZ_JBFUJG010000181.1:0-8352 GCF_056401495.1 Mucilaginibacter sp. P4_E8 | reverse complement strand
GGCAACTGATCTTGTTCAGACATTGTTTATAATTTAACGCGGGAGAATATTTAAACCCACCAATACTTTTTCTTCGTTAGACAGATCTCCAATTATTTTCCGGATAGGTTCAGGCACTTTTCGTACCAATGTTGGTATAGCAAATATCTGATCACCTTCGGCCAATTGTGGTTTAACTAATAAGTCAATCACTTCAATGGTATATTGTCCTTTTAAATGTTCCTCGCAATACTTCTTAAGATTAGTCAGCGCGCTAACTGATTTTGCAGTTTTGCCGGCAATGTATAATCTTAGTTCATAGCTTATTATTTCTTCTTCCATTACTTTTTATTCTTGATATTATTTTCAGTAAACATGAGTCCCTTCCTCATATTCGTGATATCCTCCCGATTTTTTTCGAGTATCCCCTGTTTCAGTTCCTCTTCAATATAAATTTTATTCAATTCCTCTTCTGCCGACTCAAACTCAGCCTGCAGGTTTGATATTTTTGATTCCAACATTTTACGTTTGCGTATAATTTCCTTGTCCTTGCGTGAAACTGCAAAATCACGCAGGGCAACACCGGCTTTCTCTTTTAATTTTTGCGCCTCCCTTGCCGATCCTGTAAGTACACCTTCAGGGCCCAAATAAACGTCGACCAGATCAAGCCCTTTATCGGTTATAATGAATTCACGCACCTGGTTGGAGTGTTTCATGCCGCGCGATTTCATGATATACATTCCGCGGTTTCGTTCTCCGTTATACTCAATATCTCGCACCAAAAGCCATGCATCTACCAATGATGATACTCCCTCATCAGTTTGTTCACTCACTATAGTGTTCAAAGACAGTGCTGTAAACATCACCGTAATTTGTTCTTCCTGTAAAAAATCAATCAATCGTACCAGCATTGATTTTACTTCGCTCACTGAGCCTACCGTTATAAGGTTGGTTATAGGGTCAAGAATTATAGCTTCGGGTTTAAATTTTTTTATGATTTTATACATGGACACCAGATGCATCTCCAATCCATACAATGTTGGGCGCGAGGCATAAAATTGCAGCAAACCATTATCAATATATTGCTTCAGGTCTACATTAATAGACTTCATGTTGCGGATGATCTGTTTAGGTGACTCTTCAAAAGCAAAATACAGGCATTTTTTATTCTGCTTGCAGGTTTCATTTGCAAAATAAGCCGCTAAGCTTGTTTTACCTGTGCCGGCCGTACCCGAAACTAAAACACTGCTCCCTTTAAAAAACCCTTTGCCTCCCAGCATATTATCTAACGCCGGAATACCTGATGATACCCGTTTTGATGATACCTCTTTTTCTAATTTCAAGGAGGTAACCGGTAATACTGAAATGCCATCCTCATCAATTAAAAATGGATATTCATTGGTGCCATGTTGCGACCCCCGGTATTTAACTACGCGTAACCTGCGTGTTGATATTTGATTAATAACACGATGGTCAAGTAATATCACGCAATCAGATACATACTCTTCTAATCCCTGGCGGGTTAATGAATTACCATCTCCTTTTTCGCCAGTTATTATGGCGGTAACACCTTTGGTTTTTAAAAAACTAAATAGCCTGCGCAGCTCCGCACGTAATATGATTTGGTTCGATAAACCCGAAAAGAGATTTTCAAGCGTATCCAATACCACTCTTTTTGCGCCGATACTATCAATCGCATAACCCAGTCTTATAAACAAACCTTCCAGATCATACTCGCCGGTTTCTTCAATTTCACTGCGGTCAATACGCACATGATCCAGTTTTACTTTATTTTCGGCCTGTAATTTATGCAGGTCGAAACCAAATGAAGCAACATTCATGGCTAATTCTTCGGCCTTTTCTTCAAAAGCCATAAAAACCCCAGGTTCATTAAACATAATGGCCCCTCGTATTATAAATTCAAGCGACATTAACGTTTTACCACAGCCTGCTTCACCACAAATAAGTGTAGGCCTGCCTTTGGGTAAACCACCACTGGTTATTTCATCCAACCCGGTGATTCCAGTGGGTGTTTTTGGTAGCATTATGCTATTATCGTGTTGTTGTTTTTTATGAGATTTGGTCATTGTAAACAAATGTTTTATCAATATTGAATAACCGGGTAATCAAATAGCAGGTTATTTTTCATACTAAATGGTTAATAAATACTCAACTGGCCCAAATTGTTTTACATATATAAATTTATCATAGCAGTATTAAAGCAACAGTTAATATTGATTTTGTGTTCAATAATAAATTCATATTCAAAATTTAGATACCATAATTTTGGCATACCACAATAATAAATTCTTATTCCAACTGCTCATTTATCGTTGGTTAAATAAAAGAGCATACAATCAAAGCAAATTATACCTCTCTATAATTTAACAATCATCAATTCCCTTAATCAATGTTGTATTTTCTATCCCGTTATTATAACTATTAAAGGTTTATATTTATACATTTACCAGTAGGATGAGCAACCAGGCAGACCTGAATTTCCAGCAAAATGAGAATATTTTCCGCACCCTGATCGAAGAAACTTCGACCCCGGTTGGTCTTTACGTTGGCGCTGAAATGAAAATTAAAGTAGCTAACAAGGCTATTATAAAAGCATTTGGAAAAGGCGACGATGTTATAGATAAATTATATTTTGATTTGCTGCCTGAGTTAAAAAACCAAGCTATTTTCGGCATTTTAAATAACGTTTACCAAACTGGTGAGGCTTATGAACAAAATGAAGCACTGATAAATATTGTTGTAAATAATGAGCTACAATTATTTTATTACAATTACAGCTTTAAACCCTTAAAAGATAGCAACGGTCATGTTTGGGGTATTTTGAACACAGCAGCTGATGTTACCGAATTGGTGCTTACCCGCCTAAAATTAAAGGAAAGTGAAGAACGGAAACAATTTACCCTGCAAGCGGCCGAACTGGGCACCTGGGATCTTTACCCTCCAAAACAAATTGTAATATGGGACGAGCGTTGTAAGGAACTTTGCGGTTATGCAAAAGATGAAGAAGTACATTATGATGGACTTTTGAAATATTTGCACCCCGATGATGAAGACCGGCTGAAACAGGCGGTGCAAAACGCTTTCAATTGGGAAACTGGTGGTAACTACGATATTACTTTCAGGGTTATTGATCATACTGGTAATATAAAATACTGGACAAGGTGCAAAGGAAAGGCCTACTTTGATCATAATAATGAATTATGGCGCTTTGCAGGCACTGTTCAGGATGTTACCCGTGAGCTGCAGGACAAGCTGGAGCAGCAAAAACTCATAGCCCTTATTGAAAATACCGGTGATGTAATTGCCGTAGGCGGTATGGATGCAGCTGTAACTTATATTAATAAAGCTGGCTATACCATGCTCGGCATTGATAGCGAAAAAGAAGCTTTGAGGCCCGGCATTGAATATTTTTACGCCAATGATATACAGCAGGTAATGGATGAGCTTATCCCGGCAGTACAGCAAAAAGGTGCATGGAACGGCGAATTGCATTATCGCCATTTTAAAACCGGGGAACCCATACCGGTTTATCTAAATGCCTTTCGTATTGATGACCCATTAACCGGTGAGCCTATTGGAATGGCCTCCATAGCCCGGGATCTGCGGCCCGAAAAAGCGGCCCATAATGAACAATATAAATTATTAACGCTTATTGATCATAGTTCGGATTTTGTTAGCCTTTCAGATCTTGAGGGTAATGTAAGTTATGTTAATGCTGCCGGACGCATTATGCTTGGCATAAAAAGCCATGAAGAATTGCAAACGCATAACAGTCAATATATTATACCCTCCGAAATCTCAAAATTAACCGGTAAAATAGCCAAAGCTTTACAAAAAGATGGAAAGTGGTCGGGCGAAATTAATTACCGGCACTTTGAAACAGGCGAACCAATACCGGTTTTTGACACTACTATGCTGGTTTATGATACAACGACAGGTAAGCCCCAGGGACGTGCTACCATAGCCCGCGACCTGAGGCGTGAGGTCGCGGATAAAAAAGCACTTACAGATAGTGAACACTTGTTAAAGAGCATCACTAACGCATCGCCAACGGCCCTGTGGATGTCTGACGCGACAGGTGAAATGATTTACGTTAACCAAACCTGGATTGAATGGACTGGCATGAGTTACGAAGAACACATGGGCAACGGATGGACAAAGGCTATTTTACCTGAAGACAGGCCAAAGGCTGGCGAGAAACTCATTAGTGATATTGCCAGCAGGAGTCCTTACGAAGTTGATTTCAGGTTGATGCGTAAGGATGGCGAAATACGCTGGTGCGTTGCCACAGGCAATCCACAGTTTAATCAGGATGGGGTTTTTACAGGTTATGTTGGCTCCTGTATCGATATTACTGATAAAACCAATGCAGAAATGCAATTGATACTAAAAAACCGCGAATTAAATGATCAGATAAAGCAGTTTGAATTTGTTACGAATTTTGTGCCGGTACAATTATGGACCGCCCAAACTGATGGACAGCTTGATTATGTAAATAAAACAGCAGTCGATTTTTTTGGTATGCCCCCAAGAGAGGTTGTAGGTCCCGAATGGTTTACCAGAGTCCATCCTGATGACCAGGCGGGTTGTATAGCCGCATGGACAAACTCATTAAAAACAGGTGAAGTTTATCAGTATGAATTTAGACTGATGGATAAAAATGGGGTTTATAAATGGCATCTTGCCAGGGCATTACCTTTTATACTTGACGATAAAATAATAAAATGGTTTGGTACCAATACTGATATTGATGAACAAAAGCAATTGCAACGCCAAAAAGACGACTTTTTAGGTATAGCCAGCCATGAATTAAAAACACCGGTTACCAGCATTAAGGCTTATGCCCAGGTACTTGGCGCTATGCTTACCAAAGAAGGTGAGCATAAAAAAGCCGAAATGGTAATAAGGATGGATGCGCAGGTTAACAGGCTTACTAATTTGATAGGCGATCTGCTGGATGTTACCAAAATCAATTCGGGCAGGCTCCAGTTTAACAAAACCTGGTTTAATTTTAATCTTGCAATTAAAGAAACCATTGATGATCTGCAACATACCACACAAAAGCATACCCTGATAGAAAATTTTACCGAAACAGGTAACATATACTCTGATAAAGATCGTATAAGTCAGGTAATAACCAACCTGATCACGAATGCTATAAAATATTCGCCGCATACCGATAAAATCATTATAAGCACCCGATTGGAGGAAAATGAGGCAATTGTTTGCGTACAGGATTTTGGCATTGGCATACCTGATGATAAAAAGGACAGAGTGTTTGAACAATTTTATCGCGTAAGCGGCAACAAACAACATACCTTCCCGGGTTTGGGGTTAGGATTATACATATCATCAGAGATCATAAAACGTGAGGGCGGCAGAATGTGGGTAAACAGCGTTGAAGGTAAAGGGTCAACTTTTTGCTTTGCATTGCCTGTTGATATCAGTAAAATTTAACACTGTGATCAACAAAAAGGGTTATTATACTTGCTGCTATACCTATTTATGAACCAGAAATATAAAAAAATCATGATAGCCGATGATGATCCGGGTATTATTGATGCTGTTGAAATGATACTTGAATTTGAAGGATATGAAGTAACGTCAACAATTGACGGAACTACGCTGCTTGATTTAAAGAATGATCTTCCTGATCTTCTTTTACTTGACATTTGGATGAGTGGTGAGGATGGCAGGGATATCTGTAAAAAATTAAAACAAGGAACTATAACCAAAAACATCCCGGTGATCATGATATCAGCCAGCCGTGATATCAGGGATTCGGCAATGGCAGCCGGGGCGGATGATTTTTTGGCCAAGCCATTTGAAATGGACGAACTCCTGAGAAAAATAGCTCATTTTACCAGTTAGTTTATTCTAAATAAAAAACATTAACTCATGTGCTATGTTTATTATTTATAAAAACAACAGTCATGGGAGTTTTACAGCATATACAGCATCAGATATCGGCACTTAACGATCTGATCAAGATAAATAACGACCGTATAGCCGGTTATCAAAAAGCCATTGAAAGTATTGACGAAACGGGATTAAACCTGCTTTTCAATGAATATACCGATCAAAGTAAAAACTATGTTTCGGAATTAAGGGAGTATATTCATGTATTGGGCGGTCACCCTGCCGATGGTACTACCCTATCTGGTAAGTTTTACCACGCCTGGATGGATGTTAAAGCTACTTTTATAAATAAAGACAAGCATAGCATTTTAGCTGATTGTGAGCGCGGCGAGGATATAGCCAAAAAAGCATATCGCAAAGCTTTAGATGATAAAGAACTGATTTGGGAAGATGAGCGGGTTGTATCCATACTTAATACGCACCTGGATGGTTTAAGAATAGCTCACGATACCATTAAAGCCCTGCGTGATGCGGAAGTTAATGTATAACATATATTTAATTTACAATTATGAATACACCGGATCAGGATTTTTTAAATGAGTATAAGCCGTTACATGTACCTCATGAATACGACCAAAGCGCCTGTACGCAAGATAATGTTATATACGCTTTAGCACAATTAAAGGAAGGTACAGCAGACGAGGTCGCTGCGAAACTAAGTTCGTTTGATCCTGATACTGATATGCTCATCCATCAAAAAAATGCAGAGGATGTGCTTAACTATTTATTTAATAAAGGCCTGATAAAAGCCATTAATAAAAAGGGTGAATTAAGTTATAACCTGAGCAAGATAGAGATACCAAACTCAGGCAAAGCCGACGAACTTTTTTAATGAGGATGATTATTGGTTAACGGGCTTTGCCGATATAACACTATCCACAACAAATACACTTACCCCTCTCCACGGTAAAGTATGCAAATATTCTTTATAATGAAGTTCAAGATATGAGCCTGCACTACTGCTAAGCTGCTTTGCCACTTTTTCATCAGTAACTGAAAACATGAACTCGTTTGATGCTATACTACCACCCTGTGCCGGCGTACGAATACCAGTTTGTATTAAACGGCCCTCATAGGTTTTAAACATATAACCTTTTTTTACAAAATAATTCATGGTACCAGCCTTTGCCCCTTCGCCAAATACAAAATAATAACGTTGATAAACAAAGCCTGTGATCAACAGTAGTATAACCAGTATAATAATTGTCTTGGTTCGGGTTTTCATAAGAGATATATTTTTATCTAAACTACAAAAACTTAATAAGTAAACAATAGATAAGTAAAACTTGTAAAACGGAGTGCTTACATCAATCTATTTAGCAACCGGGGTCAACTTTACTTTTTTATAGGATGATATCATGAAGTTCACCAAGTCAATAATATTTAATGGGGGTTCATTAGTGGTGATGCTCAGCTTCTTTTTAGTATTTTCAAAATCAATAGCAAAGTAGTAGTTAGGCGCATCTGTTACCTGATTACCCTGCTCCCAGCTGTTCATTTTTTTGAGTTCGCTGTGTTTTAATAAGTAGTTTAGGCTATCCAGTTGAACCGGTGATAATTTACCGGTATAATCACCCTTATACGGATCGGCATGTTCTCCCGCCTTTAAGTGATAATCGCCATTGGGCCAAATTTCAATACCCAGCTGTGGGCAATCGCCAAAACAGGYTGATGATAAAAAATAGAGTTTGGAAAATTTAATGTTTTTATCGTAGCTGTTCTTAAAATTGGTGAATTCATAAGTACTGGGCCCGGCCAGCTTTATAGCGTTTGGTTCAATGGCTTTTAAATACAACCGGTTTTGATCTATGTACCTTATCTGAAATTTAAAGTCCTCCCTGCGTTCCTTTTTGAAGTTATCAGTACTGCTATGGTAAATATCAGTCATAATCAGGGTATCATTTACTATGGTATAATTAGCTTTAATACCGGCATAGCCAACAAAATTATAATACACCTTTTTATCAGAAAAATATAGATGCCCTAAGGATTTTGTTATCCATCGTTCCGCGTCAATTTTTACTTTCTGTGCAAATGAGGCACTCACCGTTAGCGTAAATAACAATAAAAAAAGACCGTGCTTTACCATTTGCAATATGATTTTTAAGGCAGATGAAACCCTGATAACGCTTTACAAACTCACAAATTCATATAATATTTTGTTAACGACTCAAAATCATCAAACTTCAATTCATAATCATCTGTTTTACCAAAGCCATAGGTTACAAATATAAAAGGTATACCGGCCATGCGTGTCTGCTCAGCGTCACCATTGGTATCACCAATATAAACCGGCTCTTTAAGCTGGTGTTTATCAATCAGCAGTTGCATATTGTGATGTTTGGGCATGTTATTTTGGCCATAAGCCATGGAATCAGTTATGTCATCCTCAATACCGGCCCAGCTTATAAACAGTGGGATAATGCCTATAGC
>NZ_JBFUJG010000180.1:0-8529 GCF_056401495.1 Mucilaginibacter sp. P4_E8 | reverse complement strand
GGTTTAAGCTGAACAAACATGGTGGCACTGTTAGCCTTACTTGCAAAGCTGATAGCGTTCAATCCGCCTAATGCCGCGTAGTGCGCAATTTCGGGTACACTATCAAGGGTTTTCATCATTTGACCCAAAACATCAACCGTTCGCACTGTTGATGAAGCTTCAGGCAGATCATAGGTGATATAAACACGACCATCATCCTCCAGTGGAATAAAGCCGGATGGCTTACCCCTGAATAAAAGTATAGTGCCTATAATAATGCACACCAGTATAATGATAATAAATTTTGAATGTTTTATACTCTTATCAACCGTGTTGCGGTACCTGCCTGTTATACGGGTGAACCACTCATTAAATACAAAAAAGAATTTGTTGAGCCCTCTTGATTTTTCATCAATTTTATGCGGGCGAAGCAGCAACGTACACAGTGCCGGAGTTAGCGAAAGCGCCACAAAAGCCGATATCAATACGGATATAGCTATGGTGATAGCAAACTGCTGATAAAGGCGTCCAACTATACCGGGTACAAAGCCCACTGGCACAAACACCGCGGCTAATATCAGGGCAATAGCAATTACCGGCGCCGATATATCACGCATGGCGTGTTCAGTTGCTTCCCGTGGCGACATACCCTTCTCATCCATATAATGCTGTACAGCCTCAACCACTACAATGGCATCATCAACCACAATACCTATGGCCAGTACAAAACCAAACAACGTAAGCGTATTAATGGTAAAATTGAGGGGTATAAAAAATATGAACGTGCCTATAATAGATACCGGAATAGCCAATACAGGGATCAGTGTAGAACGCCAATTCTGCAGGAATAAAAATACTACTACAATAACCAGCCCCAATGCTATAACCAGGGTTTCAACCACTTCGCTCACTGATACTTTAACTACGGTTATCGCTTCAAAAGGAACCACGTAATCAACATCAGCGGGGAAGCTTTTCTTGAGCTGCTCCATAGTGGCATACACATTCTCGGCTGTTTCAAGTGAGTTACTGTTTGGCGCCTGGTAAACCAACAGGTACGAGGCCCTTTTACCGTCAACATATGAATTACCAGAGTAATTGAATTTACCGAGCTCAATACGTGCAACATCCTTTAAATGTACAATTGCCCCGGTAGATGGCACGGTTTTCACGATTACATTACCAAACTCTTCGGGTTTGCTTAAACGGCCCTTTACCAGTACAGAATATTCAAAGGTTTGTGCTTTTTGCTGGGGCGTGGCACCAACCGTACCCGGGGCTACCTGGGCGTTTTGCTCGGCCAATGCTGCGGTAACATCACCTGCGCTCATACCTAAAGCCGCAAGCTTATCAGGATTAAGCCAGATACGCATACTAAAATCATCGGCACGGGAAACAACATCGCCCACGCCTTTGGTACGTAATATGGCATCCTTTATAAAAACGTTGGTATAATTATCAGTAAACGTAACATTATGACTGCCTTTAGGCGAATACATGGCCACCAGCATCAAAATACTTGGATTACGTTTACGCACAATCATACCTAAACGCTGTACTTCCTGCGGTAAAGTTGGGAGCGCGATACCTACACGGTTTTGCACATCAAGTGCCGCTATGTTAATATCGGTACCCACATCAAAGTTAACGGTCATGCTCATTTGACCGTTACTGCTGCTGTTACTTTGCAAATAGGTCATGCCTGGTACACCGTTTACCTGTACTTCTACAGGAGTGGCCACAGTTTGCTCTACGGTTAATGCATCGGCCCCGGTATAAGTACCCGTAACAGAAACAGTTGGTGGAGTAATATCAGGATATTGTCCGATAGGTAAGCTGGTCATTGACAATATACCTACAATTACAATCACTATCGAGATCACTATTGCGGTTACCGGTCGTCGTATAAAAGTATCTGCGATCATTCTTTTTATTATTAAGTTTTGCAGGGATTGTTCCCTGCCACTCGCTTAAATTTCTCTTTGTATGTATATAAACAATTATTTTTTAGGGGCAGCACCTGCAGGTGGACCGCTGCCGCCAAGAGTTATTCTGCCGCCGTCGCGCAAACGCTGAAAGCCATCGGTCACCACATTGTCGCCAGCCTTAATACCATCCATAACCACTATATCGGTATTAACACGCGGGCCAAGCTTTACCTTTACCTGTTTGGCAATGGTATCGCGCCTGTCTTTTATGGTTTTATCTCCGGCTGTATCTTTAACTGTAGTATCCCTGGTCACAAAAACAAAAAATTCGCCCATTTGCTCCGTTACAGCTTTATTAGGTATTTGCACCCTGTTACCCGATTGTCCATTTAATACCCGTAAAACACAGCTCATACCATCCTTCAGGGCATCATCCTCGTTAGGGAATTGGATCCTTACTTTAATGCTTCCGGTTCCGCTGCTTACCCCCCTGTCAATAGCTAAAACTTTACCTGTTTTATTATAGGTAGTACCATCAGGCAGCTGTAATTTAAAAGTAGTATCGCTGCTTGCTTTTTTCAGATCGTAAAAGCGGTTGATTTCCTGCTCGTTAATTACTACATCAACACCTATGGGGTGCTCGGCCGATATGGTGTTCATAAGCGTAGTACCTGCCGAAACCTGTGTGCCCAGCCTCACCTGCGATATACCTATACGCCCTGTGAACGGGGCGGTTATGGTAGCGAAAGACAGATCAGTACGGGCTGATTCCAGAGCTGCTTTTGCAACGGCTACCTGGCTCTTATTAGTTTCGTAGGCAGCCTCTGCCTGGTCAACGGTTTGACGGGCAATAGCATCATTTTTCAATAGCATGTTGTACCTGTCAATATCTTTTTGCGCTTTAACCAAATTAGCCTGGGCACTTAAAACGTTGGCCTGAGCCTGCTGAAACGCAGCAAGGTATTTACGCTTATCAATTTCATAAAGCACCTTGCCTTTGGGCACAATATCACCCTCTTTAAAAAATATTCCTGTTACAAAACCAGGTACCTGGCTTCTGAGTTCAGTAGTGTTTATAGAAATAACTGTACCCTGATATAGGTCATAATAAGTGGCTTCGGCCTTTATAGCTTCCTTAACACTTACCGGCGTTGGCGGCGGGGCAGCATCCTGTTTCGCTTTACCTTTACATGAGGCCAATGCTAATAATGCCGCCGGGGCCAACCAGTATATATATCTGTTTTTCATCGTAGTGATTATTCGTTGTTGGTTTGTTTTTTGATAGTACCTAAGAGTGCTACGTAGTTTTTTCTATAGTATTTGCAGGCAACTTTATACTGCCCGATTTTTAATTATCATTCAACAGCAAGTGTACCTAATGCTCTTTGCAGATCAATTTTGCTTGATAACAGCTGAAACAGCGCATTGTAATAGTTTAGTTCGGCCGTTCGCAAATCTGACTGGGCTACAATAACATCAAGATAGGTTTTAACACCTTCGCGGTATTGCAGGCTTACTATTTTATAAACATCCTTGGCCAGGTCAACATTTTGCCTGATGAGCTGATAACTGGCGTAGTTGCTTTTATAACCTGCCAGGGCTTGCACATATTCGGTATTTATAGTGTTCTGACTGTTTACAATATCAAGATCAGTACGCTCAACCTGCAATTTGGCCTTACTTAAATTTTGCAGGCGCCTGGTTCCCTGAAAAATGGGCAGGTTAAGCGTAAGGCCAGCATATCCGGTTGGAAATGGCTTATTATACAAGTCTGAAAAATCATGGCTGAAATAAGCCAGATTATAACTGCCTACTGCCGATAAGGAAGGTAAAAAACCATATCTGTAATAATTAACGTTTATATTTTGCAACGCTTTACTGGTTTGCAGTAACCTATATTCAATACGGTTATTTACATCAAGTTTTTGATTGGTATCAATAAAAGCTTCCTGTTCATAGTGCGATGAGTCATAGGCCAGTGACAACTCTTTTGAACCACCAACTCCCATGATCTGCTTTAAATAAGCCGTTTTACTTTTTATAGCTTCTTCGGTTTGCTTGCGGGTGGCCAATGAATTATTTAAGGCGATGGTAGCCTGTTTGTAGTCTGTTTTATCAGATACGCCGGCCTGGTATTTATTAAAAGCATCCTTTAAGCTTCTTTGCAATCTGGTAATATCCTCATTAGTAATGTTAAGCTGTTTTTGGGAAAGTAATACATCAAAAAAGGCTTTACTTACGTCTGATACCACATTGATCTGGCTGCTTAAGATGTTTTGCTTATAGTATTGACGCGAATATTTGGAGGCTTTTGAAGCCAGTAATACATCATTGTTATATATTACCTGACTGGCTTGTAAACCCACTGTTGAGAGGTTACGCACCCCGGTTCCGGCGGGGATGTTGGCACCGGAGGCACCTGCCTGCGGGCTACCTTTAAAATAATAATTGTACAGTCCGGATGAAGTAACCTGCGGCAGCCAGGCAGATAACCCTATCTTAATATCCCTCTCATTAATTTGCTCATCAATAGAAGCCTGACGTACCACCGGTTGGTTACGCAAGGCAAATTCAACGCATTGCTTTAATGAAACTGGCCCATTAATTGCTGTATCTATTCCCGTTTGTGCAAAAAGCGAAGAATGTAAAATTAATGTTAAGTTAATTATAGTAAAAATCGCTAAGTATTTCATTTTTTTCATAGAGAGGCTGTAGGTAACGTTATTTATCTACAAAAAATACAAAATAATAATCTTATAGTTTTTGTAGAGCTGCACAGGGGAACTGCGAATATGTGATTAATATTACTAAATTAAACTCAAGAATAAAAATTTTACGCAAATTTTATAAAAACATGCCTAAAACCAACTTTTTTAGGCTTTTTACAAAAAAATGAAAAAATGTGGTGCGAAATAAATAAAAAAATTAATTAATTTGCCATGTGAGAATATGGATGGGTTCTTATTAATTTAAGTTCATAATAAGCATTTTTAAAAAAAATTACATATACCGTATAAGTTATATGCTTATTCATGGTATTTTTACACAAAATTTAAGCAGGGTTAATACATGGTTAAAAAACTACATGGGAAGATCGCTCAATTCCAGGTTGCAAATATGCTCCGGGAAAGAGGATTGTATCCTTATTTCAGGCCTATTGAGTCTGCTCAGGACACTGAAGTACTAATAGATAACAAAAGGGTTTTGATGTTTGGTTCTAATTCATATTTAGGACTAACAAATCATCCTAAGATTAAAGAAGCTTCGAAGAAAGCTATTGACAAATACGGCACAGGCTGTGCTGGCTCTCGTTTTTTGAATGGTACACTTGATATCCACATTGAGTTAGAGAACAGGCTTGCCAGCTATGTTGGCAAAGAGGCTACTGTTTTATTCAGCACCGGGTACCAGGTTAACCTGGGCGTACTTTCATGTATAACAGGCCGTAATGATTATATTATATTAGACGAATATGATCACGCCTGTATTATTGATGGCAGCAGGCTTTCGTTCTCGAAAGTTATAAAATACGCCCATAATGATATGGACGACTTGCAGCGTAAACTGAGCATATTGCCAGAGGAGGCTGTAAAAATTATTGCTGTTGATGGTATATTCAGCATGGAAGGTGATATTGTTAAACTACCACAAATAGTTAAGCTTGCCGACCAATATGGTGCAAATATCATGATAGATGATGCGCATAGCCTTGGAGTTATAGGCCATAATGGCGCTGGTACCGCATCGCACTTTAACCTTACCAGTGATGTTGACCTTATTATGGGCACATTCAGTAAATCGCTGGCATCATTAGGTGGTTTTATTGCCAGCGATAAGGATACCATTGATTATATTAAACACCGTGCACGTTCATTAATGTTCAGTGCAAGTATGCCTCCCGGTTCGGTAGCCAGTGTAATTGCCGCTTTGGATATCATTGAATCAGAGCCTGAAAGGATCCAAAAACTTTGGGATAATACTAATTACGCCTCAAAACTTCTTATCGAAGAAGGATTTGACCTGGGCCCTACCGAAAGCCCGATATTGCCAATATATGTGCGCGACAATGAAAAAACCTTCCTGGTAACCAAACACCTGCAAGCAGCTGGTGTGTTTGTTAACCCGGTTGTATCGCCTGCTGTACCTTCAGATTCATCATTGCTTCGTTTCTCATTAATGGCCACACATACCTTTGAGCAAATTGACGAAGCTGTTGAAAAACTTGCTAAAGTGTTTAAAGAGGTTGGTGTAACTTCTGTTAAAGAAAACATATAATATTAACCGAACGTCCATGTGCATGATGCTGTTTTAATAAAAACCGGCTCCTGTATATGGACGTTTAATATTCTACCGCCTTGCGGCAATCCATTTTATAATACCACTCATGATAAAAATTATAACTGTTAATTCTAAAAAGGAATTAGCTTCATTTATTGATTTTCCGCATGATTTGTATGAGAACGATCCTAATTACGTTCCGGAATTGTTTATTGCCCAAAGAGACCTGCTCACCATTCATCCTTTTCATAAGCATAATACTGTACAACCCTTTTTAGCTTATGACGGCGATAAAATTGTTGGGCGTATTGCGGCCATACTCAATAACGCGCATAACAACTTTAATAAAGCCAATGATGGCTTTTTTGGCTTTTTTGATTGTATTAATAATGCCGAAGTATCGTCAGTTCTTTTCGCCGCAGCCGCTACATGGCTTAAGCAAAAAGGGGTAACCGGCAAGTTTATAGGCCCGGTTAATTTTTCAACTAATGAGCCTTGCGGTTTATTAATAGAGGGTTTTGACAGTCCTCCTTTTTTAATGCAAACCTATAATGCCCCCTACTACGCTGATCTGATAGACGGACTTGGTTTTATTAAAAATGTTGACCTGATTGCCTGGCATTGGGACGACAAAAGTTATGATGATAAATCGGTTAGGTTATTGAATGCCCTCGAAGAGCGTTTAAAGCGTAATAATATTGTTATCCGTAAATTAAACTTGAAAAAGTTTAAAGAAGAAGCGGTGAAACTACGCGAAGTTTATAACTCAGCCTGGGATCATAATGATGGATTTGTGCCTTTAACAGACGAGGAATTTGATTACCTGGCTAAAGACCTTAAGCTGATACTTGATCCTGACTTTGTATTGGTTGCCGAGCAGGAAGGTAAAATAGTTGCCTTTGGCTTAGCGCTGCCTAATTATAACGAGATATTTCAGAAAATTAAAAGGGGCCGTTTATTACCAACCGGTATTTTTAAAATACTGTTTGGCAGAAAAAAGATACAAAGCCTGCGCATATACGCCCTTGGTGTTATTGACGGCTATCGTAAAATGGGTATTGAAGCCTGTTTATATGGTACCATTATTAAAGAGTACAAAAGAAAAGGCATGAAACAAGCCGAAGCCGGCTGGACACTGGAACACAATGATATGGTAAACCGTGCCATTGAAGCCATAAACGGCAACCCGTACAAAAAATACAGGTTATACGAAAAACAAATATGAGGGAGCGGGTTTTAATAACCGGCGCAAGCGGCTTTGTAGGTTTTCATTTAATTGAAGAAGCATTACAGCAAAAGCTGGAGGTTTATGCCGCTGTGCGTAAAAGCAGCAATACCGATCATTTAAAACATTTAGATATACAATATATATATCTTGATTACAAAGATCTGCCTGCCTTAAAACAACAACTTACCCAACTGAATCCCGATTATATTATTCATGCAGCAGGCGTTACCTCGGCCCGCTCACAGGCCGAGTATAATTACATCAACGCCACCCATACTTTTAACCTGGCATCGGCCGCAGTTGAGGTTTGCGGTAATTTAAAAAAGTTTGTATTGATAGGCAGCCTTGCGGCAATAGGTCCGCTTAAAACCTTTGAGGGTATCATAAACGAGACTACTCCCCCCCACCCGGTAACTGCCTATGGCCGCAGTAAATTACTGGCCGAAGAACAGTTAAGGACAGTTGAAAATTTGAACTATACTATATTACGCCCCACAGCCGTTTATGGGCCAAGGGATACCGGTATATTTATATTTTTTAAACAACTGGTAAAAGGTATTGAACCTTATATAGGGAATGCGCCACAAAAGCTGAGTTTTATATATGTAAAGGATGTGGCTAAAGCCGCTATAAAAGCTTTATACGGCGGCAATCATAAAACCTTTAACCTGAGCGATGGAAACTTTTACAGTAAGTACGAATTGGGTGATATTACCAAAGAAGTGCTGAAGCTTAAAACCATAAAGTTTCATTTGCCTGTAAATTTTGTAAAAATAATAGCTGTTGTATCAGAAAAAATAAGTTCTTTGAGCAATAAAGCAGCTGTAGTTAATCTTGAAAAAATAGATGAACTCATGGCCGTAAACTGGTCATGCGATAATGAAAATGCTAAATCAGAACTGGGGTTTTATCCAACATACAACCTGCACAAGGGTTTAACTGAAACGCTAACCTGGTATAAAGCCAATAAATGGCTTTAGCCGATAACAATTAAACAGTAAATTAATGCAATGAAAATTAAAATTCCTTTTGTTATACCAATTTACTTAAACGTTTAAGTAAATTAGGCGATGAAGGAATAAAAGCTATAGAATTCGTTTTTTATACCCCATAACT
>NZ_JBFUJG010000179.1:0-8566 GCF_056401495.1 Mucilaginibacter sp. P4_E8 | reverse complement strand
CACCTGCTATGTTATTTGCGTTGATACTGCCACCGCTGGTATTTGCATCTATGGTACCTTTTAAATCGGTAAGGCGTAACGAACCACCAGAAGTTTCCAGGTGAATTTTACCATTACAATTGCTGGCCTCAATGCTGCCACCGCTTGTTTCCAGGTCAATATTTTGCCCGGAATTGCTTACATGAATGCTCCCCCCTGATGTCCGGCCATGTATAGCACCAGTTAAGCGCTCAACATGCAGGCTCCCTCCACTGGTTTCAAAATCTTGTTTGCCGGTTAAATTGTCCAAGCTGATACTACCACCGCTGGTATTCAGGCTGGTGGCAACCTGTTTTGATACAAATACTTTGAATGATATGTTCAATGAATTTCTCCAGTTAAACAAGCCGCTGCCTTTACTTTTTGCGGTAGCATGCAATTCGCCGCCATTTACAGCCACATCCAATATATAATTTTCAAGACGTTTCTTTATTTCGTCTTTTGACAGATCGCCTCTACCATTATTGCCGCTGATATAAACTTCAACCCGGGAATTCTCGCCGCTTGCACCACTAACAGCAATACTACCGCCTGATGTGTTAACAAAAACTGCCTTTATACCCGAATTGGATAATGATTTCGTCATATAAGGTGTTCGGTTATCTTGTGCTAATGCAGTATAACTTTGGCAGGCCACAAATAGCAACAGTAAGTAATTTTTCATAATATTTTTGTTAGGTTTATATATAAGACCCATGTTCATGGGATTAAGTTGCACCCTGATTGAAAAAATTCTAAAACCTAAATTCTAAACCCTAAATTGTCGGGCACTACTCACTACTCACTACTCACTACTCATTCTTTAAACTGTTAACCGGGTTGGCCAGGGCTGCTTTTATTGCCTGTGCGCTCACGGTTAAACCAGCTACCAGTAGAGATACCCCACCTGTTAAGATAAATACCCACCATTGTATGTTGATACGATAAGCAAAATCCTGTAACCATTTACTGGACACATACCATGCAATAGGCGATGCAATGATGGTAGCCATAACAACCAGCTTTAAAAAATCTTTAGATATCAGCAAAATAATATTGGCAACATTTGCTCCCAATACTTTACGTATCCCTATTTCTTTGGTACGCTGTACTACCGCGAAGGCCGTAATAGCAAACAGACCCAGGCAAGCTAATACGATAGCCAATATTGAAAATGTTGTAAAAACCCCGGCTGTACGTTGTTCTGTGCGGTATAATGCATCATAATCATCATCCAGAAAACGGTAGTCAAAGGGCCGGTGTATTACACGGGTTTTCCATATTTTGCCAATTTCATTAATAGTACCGGGGGTGTTATTGCCGTTTATTCTTACAAAAAGCGCATGAGGCATATCCTTATCTAAAAACAGTACCAGCGGCGTTATAGGATCGTGAAACGATTTGAAATTAAAGTCTTTTACCACTCCTTTGATAATGCCTGGATCGCCTTTTGAAATTTGCTTGCCTACTGCCTGTTCTGGTGTCCACCCCAACGCTTTTACAGCCGATTCATTGAGGATAAATGAATAACGATGATTTTTACCCTGGTTAGTGGTATCTATTTGCAATACATCAGCACGTGTATAATCATTACCGGCCACTACTTTTAATTGCATGGTTTTTATAAAATCCTCATCAACCGGAATGGCATTCACCGAAATGTTTTTGTTATCATTGGTATTTATCCCATCGCTCCAACCCACATTAATGGGTTCATCATAAGCAGCTGCTGTGCTCTGTACATTGGGTATTGCACTGATTTCTTTTTTGAGCGCATCTAATTGGGGTTGCATGGTATTGTCAACAGGCAAAACCATTATATTACTTTTGTTATAACCGAGATCCTTATTCCTGATGTATGACAGCTGCTGTAGAATTACAATAGTTGATATGATAAGGAAAATAGAGATCACAAACTGGAAAACAATTAACGATTTCCTTACGCTTTGGCCTGATGTAAATGAAAACCCCGATTTCAGTACCTTCACTAATTTGGCATTTGATAAAAGTAAGGCTGGGTACGCTCCTGCTGCAAAGCCTATCACTATACTTAAAACTATAAGGCAAATGATTATTACAGGGTCAAACAAAACATTAACCTGCAGTTGTTTCCCTGAAATTTGGTTGAACAGCGGAAGTACCAACATGGCCACACCTATAGCTAAAATAGCAGCTATGCCGGCTGTAAATACCGATTCGCCAATAAATTGTGTAAATAGTTCGCCTTTAGCCGCACCAAGCACTTTCCTGACACCTATTTCGGCCCCGCGGCCCGATGACTGTGCAATAGCCAGGTTAACGTAATTAACGCAGGCAATAGTGAGTATTAATAAAGCCACCGCCAGCATAATGTAAATGTAGGTAATGCTACCTGTAGGTTCAATCTCATTTGGTAAATCAGAATGTAAATGAACACTTGTTAAAGGTTGCAACTTATACGTAAGATACTGACCATTTCCCATTTTTAACTCGCCCTGGCTAACGGTTTTCATATAATCGGCCACTCTTTTTTGTAATGGAGCCATCTCATCTTTATTATTTAACAGCAGATAGGTGATGTTATTAGCTGTCCACCATTGTTCTGGGCCATTCATATCCATGTACAAGCTAAATGGTACTATAAAATCAAACTGGATCTGTGAGTTTGAAGGTACAATATCCACCACTCCTGATACCGTAAAATTCTTTTCACCTACCTTTAACACTTTCCCTATAGCTTCCTGGCCTCCAAAATATTTTTTAGCAGTATTTTGAGTGATCACCATTTTATCAGGCGCATTTAAAGCGGTACCGACGTCTCCTTTAATCAGGTTAAAGGAAAATACCTTAAAAAAAGATGGATCGGCATACAAAAAGTTTTTTTCCTCAAACAATTGATTATTGTATCCAACTACTCTGGGATATTTAAATGTTCTAACAAAATCCTTCACCTCCGGGAAATTTCGTTTAAACTGCGGACCTGGTTTGGTACCAGTAACAGCAGCTCTCCGCACCACATCATGTTTATACTCCATGGTGGCCCTCACTATTCTGTCGGCATTAACATGAAACCGTTCATAACTCAGTTCATGTTGTATGTAAATACCTATCAATAAACAGCTTGCAATGCCAACTGTTAAACCCAATATATTTATAAATGCGTAAAGTTTATTTTTCTTTAAACTACGCCATGCTAATTTGATATTGATCATATGTTGAAATTCTAAATACTTGAACTCTAAAAAAGCTTTATGCTTTCAGCCTTTAGCTTTAAGCCCTACCTACTCGCTCTTCAGACTCTTTACCGGGTTTGCCAATGCCGATTTAATGGATTGAAAGCTAATGGTTAAAAACGCGATCAATAGCGCTCCCGCCCCGGCTAATGCTACTATCCACCATTGAAAATTTACACGGTAAGCAAAACCCTGCAACCATTTTTGCATAAAAAACCAGGCCAGYGGCGATGAAATTAATATGGCTATAAAAACAAGTTTGATAAAATCTTTTGTAAGCATGGCAACAATAACAGAAACATCGGCGCCCAGTACTTTACGTATGCCTATTTCTTTGGTACGTTGCTCGGCGGCGTAAGCAGCCAAACCAAACAAGCCTAAACAGGCGATAGCAATTGCCAGAGAGGTAAATACCACAAATATTTTTCCTACACGCTGTTCTGACCGGTAAGTGGCATCAAAATCCTGATCCATAAAGGAGTAGGCAAAATGTTGATTTGGTGCCAGCGATCTCCATTTACCTTCTATCTGTGTTAATAGGGCGGGTATATTTTTGGTATGTACACGTACGCTTAAGGCTCCATTGTTTTCCTCCAGAAATAAAGTAACCGGCGAAATATTATCACGTAATGAACTGAAATTAAAATCTTTAATAACCCCAATAATAGTAAATCGCTTAATGCTCTTACCAGAATTATCCATAGGGCGATAAATGGGGTTATTTAGTGGAGATTTCAAGCCCATCAGTCGTGCTGCTGTTTCGTTAATGATCACTGCTGATGAATCAGTTTGGAGTTCGGTCGAAAAATTACGGCCACTGATCATTTTAATACCCAGCGTATTTAAATAATCCTCATCAACCGACCATACCTGTGGTAAAATCCCCCGCTTTTGATCAAGTGTAGGATCCTGGAACACGGCACTGGTATTCCTGTAGTCGGCTGTAGGTAAATAGCCGGTCATGGTAGCATTATCCACACCCGGCAGCTGCTTGATCTCCTGTTTAAAAACCTTTGCCTGGCGACCAAGTGCGCCGGTATTTTTCAC
This sequence comes from Mucilaginibacter sp. P4_E8, assembly GCF_056401495.1. Classification (NCBI taxonomy): domain Bacteria; kingdom Pseudomonadati; phylum Bacteroidota; class Sphingobacteriia; order Sphingobacteriales; family Sphingobacteriaceae; genus Mucilaginibacter; species Mucilaginibacter sp. P4_E8. Next base: position 4,289 of record NZ_JBFUJG010000179.1, on the reverse strand, counting down.
AACAAGTACCTGGCTGCGATCATAACCCAGGTTTTTATGTTGGATATAATTGAGCTGATTATAAATAACCAATGTACCGATGATCAGGATAATTGATATAGAGAACTGGAAAACCACCAGGAAACTCCGGAGCCTGCCACCTTTAAAACCGGTTGACAACTTCCCTTTCAACACATCAACAGGTTGAAATGCCGAAAGGAAAAATGCAGGATAGAAACCTGCCAGGCCTCCAATAACCAACGCTATAGCGATCATTACAGGTAACAGCCAAATAAATGATTGCACTGTTATAGCCAGTTCTTTATCAGCCATTTGATTAAACAAAGGCAACAATACCCAGGCTAACACAACAGCAATAAGCGTGGATATAAAAGTTACTAATATTGATTCTATTAAAAATTGAGCTATTAATGAGCTCCGTGGCGAACCCAACACTTTACGCACCCCTACTTCGCGTGCGCGATTTGAGGAACGAGCTGTTGAAAGGTTCATGAAGTTAACACAAGCAATCAGCAGGATAAACAAGGCGATGGCCGATAGTATATAAACATACTGAATGCTGCCATTACGCCCCAATTCGCCAACCCGGTTCGAATACAGGTGAATATCTGTAAGCGGGGTTAAGTTCATCCGGAAGTAGTTGCCTGCTTTTTCAAACTCATCCATGGTTAAATGGATCACACTTTGTAATTCTACATTGATGTGCTTACGCATTAATGCGGGTAGTTGTGCATTTAGTTTCTTAAAATCGGCGCCCGGTTTTAGCAAAACATAAGTATTAAAGTTGTTGCTTAACCAGGTAGTTTCCTTACTATCTCCATTTGAAGACATAGACAGAAAAAAGCCGTAATTGAAATGCGATTGTTTAGGAATATCCTTAATAACCCCGGTAACTTTATAATTTTGAGTGTCATTCAATACCAGTGTTTTACCAACCACATCTACACTGTTAAAGTATTTTTTTGCTATGCTTTCAGTGATCACTACACTATTAGGTTCAACCAGAGCAGTAGCTGGATTTCCATTGATCATTGGCAGGGTAAAAACATCAAACAAGCCCGGGTCACTATAAACCATCATGTCTTCCTGAATGTTCTCGTTGTTCTTTTTTACGTGTACGCCACCTTTTCCCTGTAGCCGTACAGCAGCTTCAACAGCGGGAAACTCACTTTTTAAAACCTGCGCTAAAGGAGCCATGCTTTGCGCATATTTAGAATTATTGCCTCCAAATTTTATCTCAAAATTCACCCGTGCTATACGGTCGGCTTTTTTGTTGAATCGATCATAGCTCAGTTCATCAATCACATAAAATACGATCAATAAACAAGTAGCCAACCCAACAGATAGCCCTAAAATATTGATAGCTGTAAAGCCTGTGTTTTTCCGGAGGCTGCGGAACGCGGTTTTGATGTAATTTTTTAACATGATTTTTAAATTTAAAAATTCAGACCCTAACTTCCCCTGCCCTTTAAAACCTACTGCTCACATAACATACAACTCAAATCCTGGTTACCCCTATTCGCTTCTTAAACTTTTTACAGGATTTGCCAAAGCTGCTTTAACAGATTTGAAACTAATGGTAAGCAATGCAATTAAAAAAGTAAAAAGCGCTGCCAAAACAAATATCCACCAATGCAATGTGGTGCGAAAAGCAAAATTTTGCAACCATTTACTCATGCAATAATAACCAACAGGCATAGCGATCACCGTGGCAAGTAATACTGGTTTAAGTAAATCTTTTGATAATAGCAGCAAAATGTTTTGTACCGATGAACCAAGCACTTTACGCACGCCTATTTCTCTTGTACGCTTAGCTGCTGTGAATGATGCTAAACCAAATAAACCCAAACAAGCGATAAATATGGCCAAACCTGAAAATATACTCAGCATAGTTTGCTGTCTGATATCGGTTCTGTAGGTTACATCAAACTGCTGATCAAGAAACTTATATTCGAAAGGATAAACAGGTGCAACCTGATTGTAGATATCCTTTATATTGGCCAGGGCAGCTTTGATATTACCCGGTTTTAATTTTATTACGGCTACCCGCCTGTCTTCATTTGGTGCAATGATCAGGGCGTCCATATTTTCTTTTAGCGACAGGAAGTTAAAATCCTCAATTACTCCTATTACCCTTCGTTTTTTATCATCGCGTACGGTGTTTTTTACCCATTTACCTATCGCCTGTTGGGGAGTAAACCCAAGCAATTTGGCAGCAGTGCGGTTAAGGAGTACCGCGTCGGTAGTGTCTGTAGCATATTGCGGGGAAAAATTCCGGCCTGAAATTACCTTTAAACCCAGCGTTTTTATATATTCAAAATCGGCAAACTCTGTTCTTGATTTAAATATTTCGTGCTGACCCTCTACTTCGAAACCATGTATATCAAAAAAGCCACCCGGCTCGCCCGACATAAGTGATACCGAAGCTACATTGCCTGAGTTTTGCAACTCATCTTTAAATGCACGGCGGTGGTTATAAATATCATCATTATCTATACTTACAATAACCGTTTGTTCCTTATCATAGCCAAGCGTCTTGCTTTTTATAAAGTTCATTTGGTTCATGATAACTATGGTACCAATGATCAGTAAAACAGAAATACTGAATTGTAACACCACCAACGACTGCCTAAGCAGCGTACCTCCTTTGCCCAGGCGTAATTTCCCCTTCAAAGCCTGTATGGGCGAAAATGCCGAAAGAAAAAATGCCGGGTAGCTGCCTGCTAAAAACCCGACAACTAATATTACGCCAGCCAAAAACAAATAAATGGGCGGCTTATTCCAGGCAACAGTTAATGTAAACCCAAGTAACTGGTTGTACCAGGGCATCAGCATTAGCAATAGACCTATTGATAGGGCACAAGAAATTAATGCCAACAAAAGCGATTCGCCAATAAATTGTATAATTAAATGATTGCGTAAAGCCCCCATCACCTTTCGCATACCTACTTCTTTTGAGCGCTCAACCGCTCTTATGGTTGATAGGTTCATGAAATTGATACAGGCAATAAGCATGATCAGGATGGCAATGGATATAAAGATGAACACTACGGTTTTGTCGCCATGCCTTACATTATCAAACGCAGATGCTTGTTCAAAATAAATATCATTCAACGGGGTGAGTTTAAGATCAAATCGGGTACCGAAACGGGCCATATTCTTACCCATATATTTATCCATAAACTGAGTAAAACGACCTTCAAGCTGTGCCTTGCTTATATGGTCATCAAGCAGTATATAAACAAACATGCTGTTATTGATCCAAACATTAAAGCCATCATCATGAACGTAATTTGATAATGGTATCACCATATCAAAATCCATGTGAGAATTTGAAGGAACATCTTTAGTTATACCCGTAACTTTTAGTTGAAGACGCTTATCCATTTGAACCACCTTACCCATAGCATTGTCAATGCTACCAAAGTATTTTTTTGCTGTGGTTTCACTAAGCACTATACTACCCGGGTCTTTCAGAGCTGTAACCGCATCACCTTTTTTAAGCGGGAAAGAAAACAAAGTAAAAAAGTCGGCATCAGTTGCGTAAACTTTCTTTTCGTTAAATGCTTTCTCGCCAAATGATACCAGATCATTTCTTGGTGCTACACGTACAGCTTTCTTTATCTCATTAGGATAATCATTTAATAATGCTGGTGCATACGGGCCCGACAAATATGGCACCCTTGCCTTGGTGGCATCAAAACCACGCATAACACGGTAAATATTTTTTCCCTTTGTATGAAATTTATCATAGCTGAATTCATTGGTAATATACAGGAATATCATAAGGCATACGGTGATCCCCATAGTTAATCCAAGTATGTGAATGAGCGAAAATGCTTTATTCTTATAAAGGTTTCGCCACGCTATTTTTATATAACTTTTTAACATGATATTAAAAAAATCTTAAACTCTAAATTGCCGGGTATTTTTCACTACTCATTACTCATTCACTTTTTAAACTTTTAGCCGGGTTTGCCGTTGCCGCTTTTATTGATTGTGTACCCACAGTTATAAAAGCGATCAATATGGCTGCAATACCGGCAATGGCAAATACCCACCATTGTATATCAACACGGTAAGCAAAGCTTTGCAACCACTTGCTCATACCATACCAGGCCAGCGGCGAGGCTATAACTGTGGCAACCAATACCAGCTTCATCAAGTCTTTGGACAACAGCGTTACAATATTGGTTACACTTGCTCCTAAAACTTTTCTGATGCCTATTTCCTTAACCCGTTGTTCGGCTGTAAATGTTACCAGGCCAAACAAACCAGGCACGCTATAC
>NZ_JBFUJG010000178.1:0-8577 GCF_056401495.1 Mucilaginibacter sp. P4_E8 | reverse complement strand
CTTTAATGCTGGTTGCTGTTTGTTGGTGCAGGTCAAACACGATCACTTCATTTTTACCGGTATGTAACCAGTTTGCCGGGCAATACAAATGAAATTGCGGACCAACATTCCAAAACCGGCCAAGGTTATGCCCGTTTACCCATATCACTCCTTTTTTATAATTGCTCAGATCAAGGTATGTATCGGCAACTGTTTTTAGCTCAAATCCACCTTTAAAAAATACACCATCGTTAAAGCCTTCAGGGTATTTGGGTTTTAATGTGGCAATAAATTTGTCATCCATCGGGAGTTTAAATATTTCCCAGTTGGTCAGGGTCATCCCCTCCAGCGTAACACGGTCTGTAATACCTTTCCTGTCAATCATGTACTGGGCAAAGTTTATATGACCCATATTCTCCACTAAAATATCCAGAACAGGGTCTTTTACATCTGTTTTAGGTAGTTTGATGCTCCACTTACCCCCATCACGATATACGGTATCTATAAGTTTACCATTTAATAGCACCAGGGCATAGTCATGCGGCTCAGTAATGGTTAGTGTACCACTTTTATGACCAATAAGTTTGGTACGATACAAAATAAAGCCGCTATACTGCCCTAAACTTTCCATTGGTTTTGGTTGCGGCGATTTTATAGCCTGCGGTAACTCCTTCCATACACTGGTAAAAGGCTGCATGTCAAATGCCGGTATTTCTATTGTTGGGATTGATTTGGGCACTTCGGGTATTTTGTATTTTACATATTTGGCAATCAGATCGCGCAAGGCAAAATACTTGGGTGTTGGTGCTCCTTGCTCATTTACCGGTGCGTCATAATCATAGCTGGTAACATCGGGCTGAAACTGTGTTGGGGTAAAGGCATTGGCACCCGCGTTAAAGCCAAAATTGGTACCACCATGTATCACATATAAGTTAAATGATCTTTTATGCTCAAGCAAATAGGTTACCTGTTTTAAAATATCGGCCTTGTCGGGCTTTTGCCACTTTTCTTTCCAATGGGTTAACCAGCCGGGATAAGTTTCACTGCTAAAAGCGGGCACGTTAGGATTTTGCTTGTTGGCTTGTTCAAAATCGGCATCACTGATACCGCTGTCCAGGCCTATTGCTGCGCCATCAACGCTACCTGCCTCCAGCATAAAGGCAGTAGGTCCATCGGCGGTATAAAAAGGGGCGTTAATGCCATTGTTAACCCATAGGTTTTTCAAGGTTTTTATATAATCACGGTCATTTGAATAACTACCATATTCGTTCTCTACCTGAACCATGATGATCGGTCCGCCATTGGTACATAACAGCGGTTTAACCTGTTTGGATACAGCAGTTACATACCGGGTAACTGCTGACATATATCTTGGATCCATACATCTTACCTTAATATCCGGAATTTTTAATAAGTAAGGCGGCAAACCACCAAAATCCCATTCGGCACACACATATGGGCCCGGGCGCAGTAATACCCACATACCCTCCTGCTTACAAATGTTTATAAACTCGGCAATGTCCCTGTTTTCGGTGGTAAAATCAAATACACCGGGCTGCTGCTCCAAATAGTTCCAGAAAACATAAGCCGCTATGGTATTGCACCCCATAGCCTTTGCCATTTGAATACGCTGGCGCCAGTAGATCTTAGGGATCCTGGCCGGATGCATTTCGCCGCTGATGATCTGGAGTGGTTTGCCATCAAGCAAAAAATCACTTTTACTTAGGGAAAATACATGCTTTTGCTGAGCATTTAAAATACCGAAGGAAAATATCATTAAAAGCAAAAGAAAGGGTTTCTTCATGACTAATTAAAAATTGTATTTATTTGAAATTTGTTGTAGTGTTCATTTTATTAAAGTATCCCAAGCTCTGCAATTGCAAAACCGTTACCCTTAATTACATGCCGGGCTATAAATTTAAAATAACGGGCGTTGACCAGTGCATTAAGCTTTACTGTTTGTTCAATTGGGTTTGAGGCGATGTTTGAAAACTCGCCCCCGGCCACTTGTGTCCAATGCTGCCCGTCATTACTTATCTGGTAAATATAGCTATCAACAATACCTTCTGTACTTTTATCCTGTCTTGGCAAATAAGTAAATGCCTTTATGTTTTGTGGCTTACCTAAATCAACACTTATTTCCTGTGGTTTAAATGCAGCCGAGTCACTTTTTATACTGCTGTTATATAGGGTACGAGGATCGTCATCAATGGCATTTTCCATCCTTTTTTGATTACTATTTTCAGGTTGACCGGGTAACACCATCCAACCAGCTTTGCTTACACCAAAAATCTGTGTTTTAATTTCACTGTGTTCTTTTCCTTCAAAACTTATCGCTTTAACACTACCACCATTGTTATAAGCAAAAGAATGCTGGTAAACCGGCGAATTTAAACCGGGCTCTGTGCCATCAGTTGTGTAATGGATACTACTAACAGGAGCTTCTGTTTGGATACTAACTGCTCCTTTTTTGTCGCGTAAAATATTGGGCGATGATAAATGTGCAGGTTCTTTAAACAATCCAAAATCGCTCAAAGCAATGCATACCGGTGAGCCTGTAATACGAAGCCTTAGTTTTGTAGCAGTGATATTTTGAGGCAGGCGTATCAGTCGGTTGGCACCTATGCTGGTCACGGTGGCTACATCTTGCCAGGCATTATTTTTCCAAACATCAACAGCTGCGCCCTCAATACGCTGGCCCAATTTTATGTTTTCGCGCAGGCGGATCACATTAAATGTTTTGGCTTTATGCAGATCAATAATCAATTTGGGCTTAGTTACTGCATCATTAGTAGCCCAATAAGTATAGCGGTTATTATCAACCAGGTATGCCGTGCCAAACTTAGCAGCATTTCCCCCTCTTACATTACTTGGTTTAAAAGTTGCACCGGCAGCCAGGTTTACAGCAAATGTTTGCCTGATGATAGTGCCGAAATCCTTTAGTTTTTGCACATCTTCGGCTGTTAGCTGGCCATCCTTATCGGGCGATAGACCCAGGTCAAGGCAGGCTCCACGACCTACACTTTTGTAATACAGATCAAGCAAGGTATAGGCCGATTTGGTTTGGCCGTCCTGAGTCGCGTGGTAAAACCATCCGGGTCTTGATGGTACATCACACTCGGCAGGGATCCAGTATTTACCATCACGGGTGCCTTCCGTACTTTCTTCATATTTAACATTACCGTTGGCGGGTCTTTTGCCATCTGTTGAATGCGGCGTAAATGTTTCCCAGTAAGTTTCGCCGGCATGTCCTTCTTCGTTCCCTACCCAGCGCACATCAGGTCCGGCGTCACCAAATATAGCTGCGCCAGGCTGCATCCTGCGGGTAATGGCCCAGGTAGTATCCCAGCCGTAATAAGCAGAACGGTCAATTTTCCTTACTTCGCGTGTACCTCCATAATACCCATCACCTCCATTGGCTCCGTCATGCCATGACATAAATAAGGGGCCATAATTTGCATACAGCTCCTCCAATTGTTTACGGTAAACATCAGTTACATAGGCCGGTTTGCCATAAAGGGGGTTATTTCTGTCCCAGGGAGAGCAGTATATCCCCATTTTCATACCCAATTGTACGCAAGCTTGCTGATATTCCTTAACTACATCACCCTTACCGTTTTTCCAGGGGCTTTGGCTTATGTTATGCTCCGTTGTTTTGGTTGGCCAAAGGCAAAAACCATCGTGATGTTTGGCTACTACTACTATCCCTTTAAAGCCGCCTGCTTTGGCTGCCGCTACTATTTGCAGGGCACTAAAGTGTGCCGGATTAAACAACTTTGGATCTTCTTCTCCATATCCCCACTCTTTATCGGTATAAGTGGCCATGCTGAAATGGACGATGCAGTACATTTCCGTTTCCTGCCATTTTAGCTGTAACGGGGATGGGAGCGCTCCATAAGGTTTGGGAGCAGACTGTGCCAAAGCGGCTATTACATTTATAAATAATAAGGCGACGCCTATCAGTTTTTTCATTTTTCAGATCGGTTTCTGCGAAATTTATTCCTTTTGGATCGTTTTAAAATAACACAGTCCTGTTTGATACGTCCTCGGGCTAATCAAACAGGACTGCAATTACGCACGGGGCATTATCTCCCCCTGCTTACCGGTTACCAGCCCGGGTTTTGTTTTATATTAGGATTTAATGAGATCTCCTGTGTTGGAATTGGTAATAAATACATTTTATCGTTCCAGGTACGGGTGGTAATACTTGGATACTGGCGGATGTAATTATTGGCATCAACAACCACGCTGCTTACATCCAAATGCTGAGCTGTATATTGAGCACGCAAAGCCGGAGTAAGTTTCATGCCCAAAATGGTATTTGGGTTATTGATCAAAGTACCGGCGCGCCATCTTTTGATATCATCAAAACGGAAACCTTCTGAGCCCAGTTCAATACGACGTTCTCTGCGGATCTCATCGATCAATACAGGCAATGTTGGAAAATCAGATTTTGGATCTTTAACCAGGGTAGCAATAGTCATGTGCGGCATACCTACCCTATCACGTAATTTATTAATCGTATTATCAATTACTTGTTGTGTTGCCTGGCCCAATTCAGCCTTTGCTTCGGCTTCAATAAGCAATGTTTCGGCATATCTGAAAATAAAGAAATCATAGGTAGACGCGTTTGCATTCCAGGCAGCCAAACTACCTGAACGGCCTTTGATGGGCTGGTAACCTGTAGAGGTAACTGTAGTACCTATACGGGGTAATGAAATCAGGTCACCATCCAGGAAATCAAAGCCACGGGTTGCTATCTGCTGTTTATAGCGCGGGTCGCGATTAGTAGCTTCGTCATCAGGAGTATTATCCCCTTTATATAAGGGGCTTAGTGAAACAGGTAAACCATCGGAGCATAAAATGGAATTTACAAAATCCTTGCTGTAACCATCACTGGCTTCGCCCAATGACCGGTCAATACCATTCATTAAAATGCTCGACAGATACCGCATAGGCAAAATGGCTTCGGAGTTACCTTTTAATTCATCCTGAATAAACAAGTTATAGTAATCAGATTGTGGGTTTCCTGTGCTATAAAGCTTAAATTGACCAGAATTTATGATCTGCTCGGCAGCATCAGTTGCAGCCTGCAGGTAGGTGGCTTCATCGCCAACGCCGGCATATTTTCTGTAGGTACCTTCCCACAAGCAAATACGCGCTTTTAAGGCAAGTGCCGCATATTTACCCAAACGCCCGTCGGCAGGTGTTACCGGCAAATTAGCCACGGCAAAGTTAATATCCTTCAATACAGAATCCATTACCTGCTTGTGCGGCATTCTTGGGCCGTATAGTACAGACTTTGATGTATCAACTATATATTTATTGATATACGGAACATCGCCAAAGGCTTTTACCTTTTTCCAGAAATCATTTGCCCTAAAAAACAGGGTTTCGCCTACATAAATGTTTTTAGTAGCATCTGGAATGGCGGCCTTACTGTAGTTAGCCAGGAAAAAGTTACAGGCCCTTATTAAGGCAAAATCCCAATCGGTACCAGATTGGTTAACATTTACATTGCCCCCAATGTCCATTGAATTGAAATCAAGGGTTGTACCTGATGGTGCATAATTATGCGTAGCCTGACTTGGCACAGTGTAAGTACCTGCCAACATCGGGTTTATTGTTGCATTGGCTTTATCATCAGAGTTATCGTCAAGTTTTAAAAAATTCTGTATGGTTAAAGCCGAGTAATACTGGTTACAATACAGTTGCAAATCGGTTTCGTTTTTAAAAAACTTTTCAGGAATAATATCACTTAAAGGTGTACGATCCAGAAAGTTTTCCCTTTTACAGGATGCAACAATTGTTATTGCTGCGCAGGCTATATATAGGATATATTTATTTTTCATTTTTAGTAATTTTTAACATCGGTTAAACCCATTTAATTGATATGCTTTGATTAAAACGTGGCCTGCAATCCAAATGATAATGATTTGTTAAGCGGGTAAGTGCCAAAAGACGAGGCCGTTTCAGGATCATAGCTTTTATTGAGCGATGTGATAGTGAACAGGTTTGCGCCGGTCACATATACCCTTAATTTTTGCAGCTTGATGCTTTTTGTAATTGCCGGTGACAGTGTGTATCCTAATGTTAACTGCTTAACGCGGGCATAACCTGCATTCAAAATATATTTGTCCTGACTTTGCTCATTTCCGCCACCACTAAACCTAATGCGTGGGTAGTAAGCATTGGTATTTGTAGGTGTCCAGTAATTGGTAGTCATTTGTGAAGGGATGCTATATTCGTCATCTCTGAAAGCGTAGAATACATATTCGTTAGGGTAGAAATCCTGTTTTAAAACACCTTGTATAAAGGTTGCAAAATCAAAGTTTTTGTATGACAAGTTCAGGTTAAAACCGAATTTGTAATGCGGTGTAGTATTACCTATTAGCTTTTTATCGCCCATGTTAGAGAGGGTGTTATCACCGTAGTTGATCTTACCATCACCATTCAGGTCTTTATATTTGATATCGCCGGCAAGCCATTTGTAACCTGCAAGGGCCGAGTTATCAACAGCTGCTGCTTCGGCATCGGTTTTATAAAAGCCATCATTAACATAGCCGTAAATATTACCCAGGTCCTGGCCCTGTATAAAATCGTTAATGCTGTTGGTTGGGTTACCGCTGTATTTGGTTACACGTGTATTTGAAGTATTTGATAAGCCAAGCGTAACGCTATAGTTTAACTGGTTATCAAACAATTTGTCTCTCCAGTTTAAACTAAACTCCCAACCATGAGACGCGACATTGGCTGAGTTACTTGGTGGCACGGGAGCACCAAGGGTTGATGGCAACTGCTGACCCGGAACAAGGATATCTTTAATATTGGTAATAAAATAGTCAAATGAACCATTAAGCTTATCATTAAACAAAGAGTAATCAAGCCCAAAGTTTTTAGTTTGCACTTTTTCCCATGTAAAGTTAGAGCTTATTAAAGCTGGTGAAGCTACCATAACCCCTTGCTGGCCGCCCATTAAATAATTAACCAGGCCGGTTTGCTGTACAGCTATATAAGGATACTGATTGCGTGACGAAGCTAAAGAACCTGCCAGCATATTGAGCATTTGACCGGTTGAGCCTACTCCTGGTACCAACTGATTTGGTAACTGACCATATGAAGCCCTTAACTTTAACTGGTTAAGCGTGCCTTTGAGGCTTTCCATAAATTTCTCTTCAGATACATTCCATCCTACGGATGCTGATGGAGAAAAAGAGTACCTGCTATTGGGCTGAAAACGTGAAGTACCGTCATAACGGGCATTAATTTCAACCAGGTATTTGTTGTCATAAATATAGTTCAGCCTTGAAAATGTACCTACTAAGGCATATTCTGTTTCAACACTCCCTACCTGTGGTTTTGAATCATTATTTACGCCCGAAGCCGGCAGATTTGGATCAATCAGGTTTTTAACCAGCGTACTGCCTAATATATAATGCTGGTACTCTTGATTATAACCTACCAGAGCTTTTAAATAGTGTTTGCCAAACGTATTTTCGTAAGTGGCAAAAGCGTTTAAAGCATTATAATTATTGTTTGTTTTATTTTCAATTACCTGCGATGGGTTTGTCCATGGATATATATCCAAAAATGTTCCGTTTACACCATACTCGTTAAATGGTATCAGACTGGCCTTGCGATTGTCATTAAGCGCGTTCCAGGTGTAATCTACATTTACTGATAAATGATCAACCGGCCTGATAATAACACGACCTGTAGTCCAGAAATCATTTTGCGAATCGATATCCCTGCCCGAAAGCGCATTTACAGCCAATGGATTAGTATAATTTCCCTGACCGGCAAAATTACCATCCGGGTTATAAACTGGCATTACAGGTGGAATGTTTGAATACAACCATGCACCACCCTGGTTTATACGGGTTGAAGCTGGCTGGTTATTGTCAGTATGGGTCATTGACATGTTTAAACCCAGGGTAAGCCATTTAGCTACATCTGAATTTACTTTTAAAGTTGGTGTATACCTTTGATATACCTGGTTTGCTGATTTTTCCAAACCATCCTGCCTGAAATAACCTAAACTGGTTAAAAAGGTGGTCTTACCTTCGCCACCTGAAACGGAAATGTTATGCTGTTGTTGCGGCGCCCATCCCGGATAAAGTACTTTTGTCCAATCGGTATTGCCCACATAACGGTATTTTTTAGGATTGCCCGGGTCAGGGTAACCTGTAGGATTATTTGCCGGATCATTAAAATAAGCGGTTGCCATAGTTGAATCGAGCGCTGTAAAAGGTGTGGTTGAATAACCACCACTTTTTAAGCCTGTACGGTTAGCCTCGTTAAACATTTTAATGTAATCCAGAGAATTTACCTGCTCCACCAAGCGTGTAGGTTTTGAAATGGTATAAGAGCCTGAATAGCTAACCCGCGTTGCGCCTACTTTACCGGTTTTGGTAGTAATTAAAATTACCCCATTAGCAGCCCTGCCACCATAAATTGCCGCCGATGCCGCATCTTTTAACACAGTTACACTCGCTACATCATTAGGATCGATCAAATTAGGATCGCGGGCAACACCATCAACCAATATTAGTGGTGATGTATTTACCGCCGAAGGCAGGTCACCTATTTTTGCAGGAG
>NZ_JBFUJG010000177.1:0-8591 GCF_056401495.1 Mucilaginibacter sp. P4_E8 | reverse complement strand
ATCAAGCTCTGAACCGTATCGGGCTTTGCTCCCGCCCCCTTACCAAACACCCTGAAACCAGATAGCGCGAATTTTCCGGTTGGCATGTGCAGGTTTACCATTTTAAGGTAACGCACCTTCGCCGGGTTTTTCAGCTCTACATAATCATGCGGCACATCAGTTTTGTTTTTACTTTTATCAATCAAGGGCTTCCAAGTTTTTCCATCCAATGACGAATAGACCATATATTGATGAAAAACACCCAATGATTTCCCCAAAAAAGTAGCATCCTGATCGGCATAATTGATCTGGATGGCATTTACCGTACTGATAGCGCCGAGGTCGGTTTTAAACCATTCGCTTTTATTGGCCGTTTTGGCACTCCAATAGGTTTTAATATCCTCGTCAACGGCATTGTTTGGTTCGTATGCGCCCAGGGTTGATGAAACTTCGACCGGTTTATTATAATTCAGGATCATCCATCCGGTAAAATTACTTTTCAAGTGATCCTCTGGGCCCGATGCCAGATATTGCGGATAATCGCCATAGGCGGTATTGCAGTACAGCACCCCATCATTATCAAACCCGGCCGGCCAGAAACCTATACGGCGTTCAAAATTATTTTTTACGGAGATACCCATGGTAGAGATATGCCAGTAGTTGCCAAACTTATCCTGGTAAGTAGCCCCATGCCCCGCCCCTTTGGCAAAACCACCAGGTTTGTAGGAGAACGGGTTATGCTTTTGATAAGTGAACGGCCCCAGCGGCTTGTCGCCAATAAAAACACCATCTCCATAACCGCTTTGTTCGGTGCCGGGTGCGCCAAACTGCAGGTAATACTTGCCGTTGTGCTTGTTCATCCACGAGCCCTCGATAAAGGGTAGCAGAAACACGTTATCGTTATGCTCGCCAAAACGCTCCCAGCCGTATTTTTCAGGGTTTAACTTTACCATTTCTTTTTTAGGGCCGATGGGTTCAAACGTTTTGCGATCAATCTCCTGCCCGTAAAGCGGCAGCGTATTGCTGGAGCCGTGGTAAATATAAACCCGCCCATCATCATCAGCAAACATACCTGGATCCCAGGCGCCAACTTTAAAATAATCTTTGGCGGCTTTCCAGTCGTCATGAGTTGGGTTGGTGCTCATCCACAGGGTAAAATCTTTATTGTAGGTGGAGCCGATCACCAGTAAAGTATCGCCTAAAACCAGTGTAGCCGGGGCACAAAGCTCATCGCCCTTTACCTGATTGTAGGGCCGCACAAATTTGCGGTAAACAAAATTCCAGTGCAGCATATCATCACTCCACCAGTAGCCAAACTGATTGGTACTAAACAGGTAGTATTTGCCTTTAAACAAAGTCATGGTTGGATCGGCCGTTGCACGGTGTTTGCCCCAGGCAGCAAAATCAGGAAAAGGGGTATAACCATAATCCAAATTAAGCGGATTGCAGTAGGTGAGTCTTTTGTTTTGCGCATTTCCCTGAAAAAGGCAAAAGCAAAACAGTAGCAGCATTAAAGTACGTGTAAATATTTTCATGGTTTATAAGCAGGTTATAGTTGTACAACCGGGGGCTAATATCTGTTTTTATATATTAATAAAAATGCCGGTTACTACTACATTTATTTCACAAATACCACTCATTTAACTTACAAAATAGCTTTAACACAAATACTATCCAACGTGTAAATTAAAACTTATACTCATTGTGTGTTAAAAACACAATTAATTTGTAAATTCATCACCTGAACCAATTCATCCTTAAAAAACCATTTATGAAGAAGAAATACCTGCTGCTTTTACTGGTACAATTATTTTTTAGTGGATACTCTTTTGCGCAGTACCCTAAAATGGATAAACTGCTCTACGGCGTAGCTTATTACGATGAATACATGCCTTACGAAAGGCTTGATAAAGATGTGCAAATGATGAAGGACTGCGGTATTAACGTGGTGCGTATTGCAGAATCGACCTGGAGTACGGTTGAACCGCAGGACGGCGTATTTGATTTTACACATATAGACCGCGTACTCAATGCCATGCATAAGGCCGGTATCAGCGTGATCATTGGCACACCAACCTATGCCGTACCTACCTGGATGGTGAAGAAACATCCCGAAATACTGGCTATTACCCCATCGGGTCCAAGCCATTATGGCGCAAGGCAAAACATGGATATCACCAATACCGATTACCGTTTTTATGCCAACCGGGCGATCAGGAAGATCATGGAGCATGTAAAGGATAACCCGGCCGTTATTGGCTACCAGGTTGATAACGAAACTAAATCATACGGCACATCAGGGCCTAACGTACAGGCCCTGTTTGTAAAATACATGCAGGCAAAATACAAAACGCTTGATAATATTAATAAGATCTTCGGGCTTGATTATTGGAGCAACCGCATCAATAACTGGGACGATTTTCCATCGATGACCGGTACCATCAATGCCAGCCTGGCATCGGAGTTTGCCAAATTTCAGCGGCAACTGGTTACAGATTACCTGGCCTGGCAAGCAGCTATTGTACGCGAGTATAAACGTCCTGACCAGTTCATTACCCACAATTTTGACTTTGAATGGCGGGGTTACTCCTTTGGTATACAGCCCGATGTTGACCATTTTGCCGCTGCAAAAGCACTGGACATTGCCGGAGTTGATATTTACCATGCCAGTCAGGATAAGCTGACCGGTGCCGAAATTTCTTTTGGTGGTGATATTACCCGCTCCATGAAAGGTGGGAAAAATTACCTGGTGATGGAAACCGAAGCACAGGGCTTTCCGCAATGGATCCCTTACCCAGGGCAGCTTAGGCTACAGGCTTTTAGTCATATAGCCTCGGGTGCCAATATGGTTGAATATTGGCCCTGGCATTCCATCCATAACTCGGCCGAAACCTATTGGAAAGGTTTATTAAGTCACGATTTTGAGCCTAACCCGGTGTATAACGAAGCTAAAACGATAGGGAAGGATTTTGCCAGATTAAGTCCACAGCTCATTAACCTGAAAAAGAAAAGCGATGTGGCCATACTGTTCAGTAATGAGGCACTAAGCGGTTTTAAAGCTTTTGGCTTTGGTTGGGGTGTACGCACAGGATATAACGATGTGCTTCGCCAGCTATATGATGGCCTTTACCACATGAATGTAAGCTGCGATTTTGTTGACCCTACCAGTCAGAACATCGAAAATTATAAACTGCTGATAGTACCATTATTGTACGTAGCGCCGGATAGTTTGCTGCAGCGTTTGAACCGCTTTGTAAAAAATGGGGGGCACATTATTTACACTTTTAAAAGCGGTTTCTCTGACGAGAACGTAAAGGTACGTACCAGTCATCAACCCGGAATTATTGAAGAGGCCTGCGGTATATACTACAGCCAGTTCACCGAACCACAAAATGTGTCCTTAAAAGGTGACAACTTTGATTTGAAACCAGAGGACAAAAAAGCTAATACCTGGATGGAACTGATCACCCCCACAACTGCAAAAGTGCTGGCTTATTATGATCATCCTGTTTGGGGCAAATATGCTGCTATTACCGAGAATAGCTATGGTAAGGGCCTGGCCACCTACATAGGCTGCCTCACCAGCAGCGCTGTAACCGATAAAGTATTAGCTGATGCGGTTAAAAAAGCAGGGCTATGGGGTACAGATCAGCAGATCGCGTTCCCGGTCATTACCAAATCGGGAGTTAACAAAAACGGCAAAACGGTTCATTATTACTTCAATTATTCGGATAAGGAAACCACTGTGAATTACCCTTATAGTAATGGGAAGGAACTGTTATCGGGTAACAACATCGCATCAAAATCAACTTTACAATTGGCGGCATGGGATGTTAAGATCATTGAAGTGAATTAGATCTTTTTATCCATTATCTAATTAAGCTTTTCCATTCCCTCCCGTGGGGAGGGGTGCGGCTGGTTTGTGTGCAGAGGCTGGGAGGGGTTTATACGTGCAATATACACCTGCAAAGTTTACTAAACCCCTACCTCCCCTTCCCCAAAGAAGGAATCGCACTACCCAAACTTTTTTAGGCGATGCAATCCGATAGCTGCCTTAAGAATATAGGCAGCATGACTCATTATTTTGAGAGTATAGGCATATAATACCGTTTCTTCAACCAAAAGGCCACATTAACCAACGCTATTAAAGCAGGAACCTCCACCAGCGGACCGATCACCCCGGCAAAGGCTTCGCCACTGTTGATACCAAATACACCGATGGACACAGCTATAGCCAGTTCAAAATTATTGCCGGCGGCGGTAAAGGAAAGCGCGGCGTTTTGGGCGTAATCCGCACCCAGCCATTTGCCGGCCATAAAGGTAACCAGGAACATAATGGCGAAGTAAATAACCAGCGGAATAGCGATCCTGATCACGTCAAATGGTATCTGTACAATCAGATCGCCTTTAAGGCTAAACATGACCAATATGGTAAATAACAACGCGATCAATGTTATCGGGCTTATTTTAGGGATGAAGTGATTGGTGTACCATATATCCCCCTTGACCTTGCGTAAAATATAACGTGTTATAAACCCTGCAAAAAACGGGATACCCAGATAAATAAATACACTTTCCGCTATTTGCCCTATACTGATGTTCACTTGTAAACCTGTAAGCCCAAAGTACGGCGGTAAAACGGTGACAAATATCCAGGCGAACAGACTGTAAAATAGTACCTGGAAAATGCTGTTAAAGGCAACCAGCCCGGCGGCATATTCGCGGTTACCATCAGCCAGTTCGTTCCACACTATCACCATAGCTATACAGCGTGCCAGTCCGATCATGATCAAACCTACCATATAGGCAGGATGGTGTCGCAGGAAAATGACCGACAGTAAAAACATTAATACCGGCCCGATGAGCCAGTTCATGACCAAGGAGAGAGAAAGTATTTTAACATTACTGAACACCCGCCCCAGTTCCTCAAATCGTACTTTAGCAAAGGGAGGATACATCATGAGCATCAATCCTATTGCAATAGGTACATTAGTAGTGCCCGATTGAAATGAATTTATAACGCTTTTGGCCGACGGTACAAAATAGCCTAAAGCCACCCCGGCCCCCATGGCTATAAAGATCCATAAAGTAAGGTACCTGTCTAAAAACGACAGCTTTTTCCGTTGTGTGGGGTTGCAGTTATTGGCACTCATATAAAATTATATATTGCAATAAAACAATAATTGGATTCAAAAAAAATCAGCAGCAGTTTTCAGGGAAATTTACCGGTACAAAGAAGGCGTTTAACCTGTCGGCATATTGTTTCCATTTCACCTGGTTAATGCAGTAATTCATGGATGTGCCTTCGATAGTGCCTTTTATAAGGCCGGCTTCTTTAAGTTCGCGTAAGTGTTGCGAGGTGGTGGGCTGAGCCAATCCAAGTACTTCAACCAAATCGCCGCCTATGCAGGCATTGGCTTTTATTAAATGCTCAATAATAGCTATGCGCGCTGGATGCGCCAACGCTTTCAGCATTTTGGCCAGCTCATTTTGAGCTTCGGTAAAGTTTTCTGTTTTGGTTAAACCCATTGCAAGCAATATTACGATTAAAGCAGTTAATAATCAACGATTCGTTTTAAACGTACTGCTTTACAAAATCAGCAGCATATACTTTTATCATATCCCTCACTCGTTTAAACTCCTCCATAACCTCCTGTTCTGTTCCGGTAGCTTTGGCCGGGTCAGGAAAATTTTGGTGGAAACGTTGTGCTTTTGATGGAAAATAAGGACAGTTCTCTTTGGCATTATCACAAACCGTGATAATATAATCAAAAGGGATATCCATATACTCATCCACATTATTGGAGGTATGGCTACTTATATCAACCCCCTCCTCGGCCATAATTTTTACAGCTTTAGGATTTACACCATGAATCTCCACTCCTGCGCTGTACACCTGCGCCTTGCTGCCGGCAAATTGTTGTAAATAGCCATGAGCTATTTGACTTCGGCAACTGTTGCCTGTGCATAGTACTAATACTTTTTTCATATTTAAATCAATTCTTTTTTCATTACGATGGCAGAGACAGGGCACACGTGGCTAAATTCCGAAGATGCCTGGATTACCTCTGGTACATCGGCACGCGTAATTCTCGCATATCCTTTCCTGCTAAAATATTCAGGTGCTGTTTCTGTAAGCAGGCAAATGGCCTTTAAGTTATTCAATATGGCAAGACTTTCCACCCGCTCCAGCAATTGGTTCGCTATTCCCCGATCCCGATATTCAGGTAAAATAGCCAGTGAACGCAGCAGGCCGTAGTCACCATAAATTTCCAACCCGGCTACACCAATTACTTCATTGCTGTTATCCACTACTACATAAAAGTTCTCCAGCGATGAAGGCAGATCTTCTGCGGGTAGTTTTACAGTGGAAAGCAATTGCGTCACGTTTTCCCTGTAATTTTCGGCTTTTGTTATCAGCATATTATTGTATTTTTAGCAACAGCCCGAACCTGGTGTACAGCATTCAGCAGTTACCGCTAAATTTTTTAATTCGATTTTAGGCTTGGCACTGGCGGGGGTACAGCATTCTTCGCCTGTAGCAGTAGTACCGCAGCTGCCTCCTCTTTCAATGGCTTTGCATTGCACCGAATCGGGGCGAAGATCAACGATCAGGTTATCGCCATCAGCTATTATTTTGTTGGGGAACATTTGCCGGGTATCAAACTCCGAATTTCCAAACTCTATTTTAACCGTAGCCAGCGGATTTAACGGTAATGTTTTTTCAACCAGTTCAATAATGGATAAGGCTTTCCCTACTTTCATGGCCCTGTCCTGTTGCTGAGCCACAGGCTCCCATAACTGTACAATAATTTCAGTCCAACTGTTCATTTTACCGCCGCAGTCAACCGATACAATGGGTGCCTGTTTAATTTCGGTAATATGGTACGATGCATCAACCCACTTGTTTTCGGCATATTGAAATTGCAGATCCTGACCGGGGTGCATGAGTAATTGCTCTTTAAAGCTTATCCAGTTTATTGCTTCCTGATTGTTCATATTCAAAATGATTAAATACTATATTGCAATATTACGATTAATAAATTTAAATGCAAATGAATTTTCATAAAATATCCCTGCATCCTTTTAAAAACTTTGTCATACTGAACGCAGTGAAGTATCTTTTCTGCCACGGACACAGGTTGCCAATAGATCCTTCGTTCCTCAGGATGACAAGGGAATACAGGAAGAGGTCTGTCAGTTTAAATTTGTCGAAGACTCGCGTGCAGAGGCCCCACCTCCATGCTTCGACAAGCTTAGCATGACAGTCCATTCTTTATTTATTATCTTTCTTCCCCCGTCAGCAGATAAGCTTCGGGTGAAATCAGGCAGAAACATCGTGGGTTGTGCGGCCGGAAGGGCATTAGCAATTTTTACTGAAGCAGGGATAGCGGGAACGAAGTGGAGTAAAAATTAAGCAGCCCGTGGTTCTGCCTGCTTTGCAGGGCTAAGGCCATGAGCGCAAAGAAGCATTTCTGCTGAAAGCGTTATTCGCTTATTACTTATTTTTATTGGAGCTCATTATCTCGCTACACTCGGTCTTGGTTACTTTTGTGGCGACAAAAGTAACTGGCCCTCCCGCGGCCAAGAGCGGGTATACGATATGTCTTTCCCCTCTGTATAGCTTAGAGATTGCTTCGTTCCTCGCAATGACGCGCGGAGATTTTTGTTTGTTCTTACACTAAACCACAGCCATCCGCTTCAGCGTAAAAGTAAATCTGCTCCCCGCTCCCAATTCACTATTAACCTCTATTTTGCCCGATTGCGCTTCAATAAAATCTTTGGCAATGGCAAGGCCCAGGCCGGTTCCGGTTTGGTCGGCGGTAGCATTTGGTATTTTGAAATAGCGCTCAAATAAGCGCGATAAATATTTTTCTTCGATACCCTTGCCATGATCCTGAACCGAGAATTCGATCTCATCACTATGATGTTTTTTAACCACCAATTCAACCGTCGATTTTTCGTGGCTATATTTTATAGCGTTCGATAGCAGGTTGATCAATACCCATGTGGTTTTATCCAGATCGGCATGAACGTCGGGCAGGCTTTCATCGCATTGTACTTTAATTTTAACCTGTTTTTGGTCGGCTGTAAATTTAATGGCCTTCACGGCATAGTCAACAATATTTTTAGGATGGGTGCTGCCAAAATTAAGCTGCAGCTTGCCCGTTTCTACCTGTGCCATATCCAGCAACTCGCCGGTTATTTGCAGCAGTCGGCGGGCATCATCATCAATATTTTCAAGCAGCTGTTTTTGCTCGGTATTCACGTTACCTATGCGGTCGTCCTCCAGCAGTTTCAGGCTCATTTTTATGGACGAGATAGGCGTTTTTAACTCATGCGATATGGTTGCGATAAAATTAGTTTTAGCTTCATCCAGTTGCTGATATTCGGTTATATTTTTCAATATGATCACCTTACCTATCACTTTGTCCTTACTGTTTACAGACAATGATTCGCGCGAGTAAAAACTTTCGCGGTTATCGGCAAATATTTTTAGCCGGGGTTGGTCGTTTACCAACAAATTACGCAGCAGGTCGTTCTCTAAAGCAACATCCGGAGCATATCTGCCATTGAGCTGCTCAGCCGTCATACCAATCAGGGTACAGGCC
>NZ_JBFUJG010000176.1:0-8668 GCF_056401495.1 Mucilaginibacter sp. P4_E8 | reverse complement strand
GTCATGCACATTGTACACGGTCCATTTTTGATAGGTTGCAAATGATGCAATATCAGCATAAGTATCTGTAATGGAGTTAATATCAAATGCCGTTGTTACCGGCGGTTTTACAACAACCGTATCGGTTGGCTTTGATCCGGCACCCTCCTTTTTACATGCGCTTAATAAGCTTACTGCTAAAATAAGCGGCATAAAAAGTGCCCCTAACCTGTTCATATTTTTCATAAAATAGATTTTAAACCAAGGCTTAGCATAATTCCCTTCCGGCTTAATTACCGGAAGGGAGGTCATGCTTTAGTTGGCCGGGTTAGGTTTCAAATTCTTGTTTACATCCAATTCAGTTTGAGGGACCGGCAAATACTCGTTGCCGGGTGTCCAGGTGCTAAACTCCACATCGTGGGTTTTTAGCTCTGCCAGTTTATCTGCTTTATACAGCCAGCCCCAGCGAATGATATCGTTGATACGTTGTGCTTCAATAGCAAATTCCAAAGCCCTTTCATGGCCCAACTGCTCTCGCATATCGGCCTGGCTCATGCCCGGTTTGGTTGTAGCCAAATTGGGCAGGTGCGCTCTGTCCCTTACCTTTTGGATATAAGGATAGGCCGCGGCTGTTTGGCCTAATTCATTCAGTGCCTCGGCATACATTAGCAGCACATCTGAGTATCTTAAAACACGATAATTAATGCCTGAGTTTTCAATACCATTGTTCTCATTGGTAAACCCGGGGATGCCATCGTGGGTATATTTACGGGGATAAATGTTGGTTTTGGGATTAAGCCAGGGGCCAAAATAAGCCAGCTCAGATACACCGGGCTCGTATGATGCGATGGTAGCCAACAATCTGGGGTCAAGCTGGCCATCAACCGTTTTCTCTTTTTTAAATTCATCATAGATCCAGCGGGTGGGTAAAAAGTCTGAATAACCAAAACCTTCCATAGCATAGGTATGCCCTATTGATGATACCTGTTTCCAGTTGGCATTTGGCTCGCCGCCGTAGTTACCTACCGTACCGCCAACCGTTGCCGGATCAGCAAACTGTATTTCAAATAACGACTCCGCATTGTTCTCATTGGTAGGTTTAAAGTTATCCCTGAAATCGGTCATCAGGCTATAAATATTTAACTCGGGCCCATCAATGAGCTGCTTAAACTGGTTGGCAGCCTCCTGCCATTTCTGACGGTATAGGTAAGCCTTACCGAGTAAACCAATCGCGGCGCCTTTTGTAGCCCGGCCTTTTTGTCCCTGATCGGGCCCGCTAACACTGGCATAACTTACCGGCAGCATGGTCGCGGCTTTCTGGAAATCGGCATAGATCTGGTTCCAGATATCATCTTCGCTTGCTGTTGGCGGGTAGTAATCTTTCTGGTCTTTAGGTATGGTTAAAATAAGCGGTACAACTTTGTAGGTACGTGCCAAATTGAAATAAGCAAGCGCTCTTAAAAAATAAGCCTGCCCTAACAGGCGCGTTTTTAAACCCTCGTCCATAGTAATGGCTGGCACGTTGGTTAAAACCTGATTGGTACGGTATACCCATTGGTAATGCTGGGCCCATACCCATTGTACCGGGCCCGATGTGGTTGGAATAGTAAAATTGGCCACCTGGACAAGATCGCCCCACGGACTGTCGCCCTTAAAATCATCTCCGCGACCATCGCTAAGTGCAGGGTACATGCGCATGTAGCTGCCATCCTGTATCATACTGTTATAAATGGCCACAACCCCGGCGGTAGCATCGGCAGCTGTTTTCCAGTACTGTGTTGATGTTTGCGCGTTAGGATTTTGAAGGTCCAGCTTTTTATCGCACCCAAACATGGATGCTGTTAATATTACTATAGCGAAATATTTAAATTTTTTCATGTTGATTCAATTAACGATCTAAACAACTTTGTTAAAAACCTACCTGTACACCCATTAATATGGTTCTTGGCTTAGGGAAGGAGCCTGCATCAAATCCGGGATTAAACACGCCCGAAGTAAAATCGGGGTTAAACCCTTTGTAAGCCTGGAACGAGTACAGGTTTTGAGCTGTAGCATAGATCCTTGCATTTGAAAGTCCTTTTATAAGCCCTTTCTTAAAGGTATAACCAAGCGATACGGTGTTAATGCGCAGGTATTTGCCATCCTGTAACCAGCCTTTGCGGTTCGAGTCGCGCTGGTTTTGGTTTGGATCATTTTGAACTACACGAGGTATATCGGTATTGGTGTTAGTTGGTGTCCAGCGGTTTAATATATCAGTGCTCCTGTTAATGTAATCAGTAGTCAGCATCAGATCGCGGTATAAACGGCTGTTTATCAAAAATCCAGAACTGCCTGATGTATTGATAGAAAGATCAAAGCTTTTGTAAGCTGCAGCTATGTTTAAGCCATAATTAAGTTTAGGTATAGCGCTGCCCAGGTATGTTCTATCCTCGGTATTAATTACACCGTCATTATTGATGTCTTTAAATTTAATATCGCCGGGAGCTGTGCCTGCTTCTTGTTTGGCATGGCCGGCAATTTCGGCAACGTTTTGGAAAATACCTTCGGCTACATAGCCAAAGTGTTCGCCTACTTCACCACCAACAGCGGTTTTAGAACCTACTCCATATATAGGCTCATTGTTACCGCCCAGGGCCAGTACCTTGTTTTTAACCGTTGCTACGTTAGCAGCAACATCAAGCGTAAAATCACCTGCTCTTTTATGGTAAGCCACCGAGATCTCAATACCGGTGTTACGTAAAGTGGCGGCATTAATTAAGGGTGCCTGGTTTACAGATCCGGTTGAGGAAGGGATTGGAACACCAACCAGTACGTTTGATGAGGTACTGTTATAATACTCAGCCGACAGATCAAAGATGCCATTCAGCAGGGTAGCATCAAAACCCACGTTGGTGGTTTTACGGGTTTCCCATTTGATGTTTTCTGATACCAGGCTGGTTACTAAACCACCTGTTACTTTAGTATTATTAAAGTTATATACAATGTTGGGGTTAATGTATGAGGTGTACAGGTAATTACCTATGTTCTGGTTACCCAGCTCGCCATAACTCGCCCTGAATTTAAGATCGCTCAGGATATCTTTAGGCACGGTAAAAAATGGCTCGTTAGTTATACGCCATGCTACCGCTGCCGATGGAAAATAACCAAACCTGTTTGAAGGTGCAAAACGAGATGAGCCATCCCTGCGCAGGGTTGCTGTTAAAAGGTACCTGGAATCGAAATTATAATTTACCCTTCCGAAGTAAGATGACAGTGTACTTTCGGACCTTGAACCTGATGTGGTTTTATTGATGCCGTTATCCAAAACAAGATAAGGCGCTACTACGTTTTCGGCATGGCCGGTTTGTGTTTGGAAATTATCCTGCTGATATGACTGACCTAACAAAACATCAACACTGTGTTTACCAAAAGCTTTATTGTAGGTTAAGGTATTTTCAATGATGCCGGTGGTGTATAAACGCTCGGTATTATCAAGGCGGGATATGCTTTGATTAAAAAAGTATCCCAAATCAAAAGGCGGCTGGTAGGAGAAATCATTAGCCAGCACTTTATCATAACTTAAGCTAATCTTATATTTCAGGCTATGTCCACCTGTATTTAATAGGGTCACCTCGCCAAAGGCATTGGCCAGTACACGGTCAACATCTGTATAGTTT
Organism: Mucilaginibacter sp. P4_E8; assembly: GCF_056401495.1. Lineage (NCBI taxonomy): Bacteria > Pseudomonadati > Bacteroidota > Sphingobacteriia > Sphingobacteriales > Sphingobacteriaceae > Mucilaginibacter > Mucilaginibacter sp. P4_E8. Next base: position 5,033 of record NZ_JBFUJG010000176.1, on the reverse strand, counting down.
TTTATCAGCGAGTTAATACCCACCGCATTAAGCGAAATTACATTTTGAACGCTTGACAGAATACCCCCAAAACCACCAACTTTTGTAGGGTCATATAACTGCTGGGTAGGTACAGCTTCAATCAAATCGATAATGAGGGGCGGGCGGTTACCTGTTAAAATATCAGACCGGTAAGTAAGTGCGTTTTCATGCGAATGGGCATAAAAAACTGATTCTCCGAACCTGAAAATACCTTTTTCACCGGTTGTATTTACACGGGTTGAATAACGGTCATAAGTTGGACCATTACCTACAAAAGTTCCTTTATTACCAAAATAATCTAAAGATACGTTATAGGTAAAATGTTCGCTTCCGCCTGAGAAGTTAACATTATGATTTTGACGATTGCCATTTTTTTCTCCCACCTTTTGCCAATCGGTATTGGTGTTACTCACAAAAACCGGCGAACTTGGGTCGTTACCCGGAATTAAAGGCAAACCAGCATTGGTATTTACCTCGTTGATCACTGTCTGATACTGAACACGGTCAAGTACCGGTATTTGTTGCCATATTTTATCGACGCCATAATAGGCACTATAATCAACTTTGAAAGGAGATCCTTTTTTACCATGTTTTGTGGTGATAATAACTACCCCATTGGCAGCCCTTGAACCATAAATAGCACCTGCCGAAGCATCCTTTAACACCTGCATAGATTCAATATCATTGGGGTTAAAATCGCGCGGAGAGTTGCTCATCGGTACCCCGTCAATTACATATAATGGTGCCGAATCGCCAAATGTACTGAACCCTCTGATCCGCACACTTGGGAAAGCGCCCGGCTGCCCATCACTGTTAACTGTTACACCTGCTACTCTTCCCTGTAACAATTGCGAAAGATCATTAGTTGAAAACTTTTTGGCTTCTTTAGCATCCACAATACCTACCGAGCCGGTAATATCCTTCTTTTTTACACCACCATAGCCCACCACAATTACCTCATTAAGCGAGCTTGATGCAGCCAGAAGCTTTACATTAACTACCGTACTGCCATTGAGTGGTAATTCCTGCTGGTTAAAACCAACAAACGAAAATACCAGGACAACGTTGTTAGCATTTGCATCGGGAATGTTTAAGGAATATTTACCATTTACATCGGTTTGCGTACCTAACCCCGAGTTTTTAACTTTAACACTTACCCCGGGTAATGGCAGGTTATTTTCATCGGTTACGGTTCCTGTTACTGTAGCCGCGGAAAGCACACTTCCCTTTTCGGATAAAATAACAAGATTATTGTCGCTCAGTGTATATCCCAGATTGGTTTTATTGAGCAAGGCGTTCATTACCTGGTCAAGCGATGCATCTTTAATATTCAGACTTGCAGGCAGATCGTTCCTTGAAAGCACATCATCATTGTACAAGAAGTGGTAATCAGATTTTTTTTCAATCTCTTTAAGCGCTTTTTTTAACGGCACTTTCTCAAAACTGACATTAATTTTGGTCTGACCATACCCTTTGGAAAACGCCTGCATAGAGGAGACGATGACCAGAATAAGGATAAATTTAAACATAAGAAGTACTTTCAAAAATTGGTTCAGCCGCACTTGGTTAATGCGGTGTGCATTTTTTTTCATAATTTAGCATTAAGGTTATTTAACTATTTGGTTTATAGAAGGACTGGTAGTTAACTTGTACCATTTACATGGGGGGATGCTTCAACATTTCCCCATTTTTTTGGTGTAGGTTTTAGATAGTTATTTATGCATAGGCATTTTATAATTGTTTAATAATTAATAAATTACAATTTGATTGCTATCAATTTTATAATGAAAATTGGTTGTGGTTTGCAAAGCCCTTAAAGCTTTGTTAATTGGTTCATTCTGGAATTTGCCGGTAAATCTTAATTTTTTCACCTCTTCGTTTTCAAAAACAATAGAAACGCTATACCGGCGCTCCAGCTTTTTAGCAAGCCCCTCAAAATCTTCGGCATCAAAGGCCAGTTTGTTTTCGAGCCAAAGCGCTTCCGAGGGTAAAGTATCCTGTTTAGCCTGATGGATCCTGCTTAGTGCAATCAGAGGTATTTCTTCGGATACGTTTGCCTGTTGTGTATTGGATTTACCGGCAACGTCTTCATTATTTATAACCGTTAATTTTTCGGATGGCTTTAAAATGATCTTCTTCTCCGGGTTCCTTAAAACAGTTAGTTCTATTTGTCCGCGTATCAGCGCGGCTTCAGAAGTTTTATCATTTTTATAGGACCGTAAATTAAAGCGGGTACCCAATACTCTGATGCTGATAGTTGGGGTTGTTACAATAAACGGATGTTTGGCATCTTTCACCACATCAAAAAAAGCTTCGCCAACTAATGATACCTTCCTGAAATCCGTTCCAAAATCATTACCATACACCAACTTGCTGCCTGAGTTTAGCCATACCTTAGTACCATCGGGCAGTTGAATTTTACTGATGCCGTTTTTGGGGGCGCTTATTTCATTTGGCTTGTTATTGGCAGCATCGCCATGGCGTGTAAACCATAGTACTCCCAAAACTAAACTTGCAGCAACAAGCCAGGAACCTCGTTTAATGAATTTTATTATTTTTTGTTTTGCACCGCTGGTTTTAGACTCCGCAACCTGAGCAGCTTCATCAATTTCATTTTTATCGGCAACATCAAGCTTAGCCTCAAAGGCCTCCCATTTGTTTAGTAATTTTTCGTCGGAATTGGTCTGATGCTCATTTTTCCAGATCTCCTCCAGCAATGGGAGCGGATACTGATCTGCTGCTCCCTGCAGCAACAGCTCCTCAAGTTCAAGCAGTTCTTCGGGCGAAGCCTCACCGCTTAACTTTTTACCAATAAGTATCCAAATGTTATTAATCATTATTTGTAGCTTCTATATATAAAGACTACAAATAATGACGATACCCCAGTGGGAAACTTAATTATTTTTTAAAATTTTATCCGGAGCGGGAGGAGCCATTGATCTTTGGGAGTTTTCAATTCCTTTCGACAAGGTTTTAAGGGCATTGCCTATATGGTACTCCACTGTTTTAATAGATATATCCAGCAGTTCTGCAACTTCCCGGTATTTTAATCCATCGTCTTTTACCAGCTTAAAAACAATCCGGCACGGTTCAGAAAGCTTACCTAAGGAATTTTTTATAATTTTTGTAAGATCCTCGCAGGCAACCTTATCCTCGCCTGTGGCTGAAGTGTCTGCTATATCTAAACTGAGCTGATCAATATTTACATTATTAGCCAGTCCCTTTGAAATACAGGTAAGTGATTTGTTTTTAATAGCGGTATAGCAGTAAAAAGTAAAGTTGTTGATCTCCGTTAAACTGGCACGCTTTATCCAAAGGTTTAAAAACACATCGTTGGTAACCTCCTCGGCAAGTTCATCAAATTTCACAAATGATTTAGCCAGACTAAATAATTTGCCATAGTAAAATAAATACAGCCTTTTAAAAGATGCCCGATCATTATTCAAAGCAATGTTATTCAGTAAATCTTTGATCCCGGTATCCAACATCTTTAATCTTTTGTTAATAAATCAACATACTGCATCTGCCTCAGGTGCTATTTGGTCGAAAATTTATAGGTGGTTGTGGTATGATAAGTTTCACCCGGTTTTAACACGGTTGATGCAAATGCAGGGTGATTAGGGGCATCAGGAAAATGCTGGGTTTCCAAACAAAATGCCGAACGGTACCCATATGCTTTGCCGCCTTTGCCATCGTTGGTTTCGCCGGTTAAAAAATTACCGCTATAAAACTGCAGGCCCGGTTCCTGGGTATAAACATCCATCACTATGCCGGTTTCGGGACTGCTTACGGTGGCTACTACTTTTGAAGTATCATGTTTGTTCAACGCAAAATTATGATCGTAGCCCTTACCATTTTTTAGCTGATCATTTTTATCGTTAATGTTTAAGCCTATAGCTTTGGCTGTGGTAAAATCAAAAGGTGTACCCTTAACCGGTTGCAACTGCCCGGTCGGGATCAGGGTAGTATCAACAGGGGTGATGGCATCGGCATCAATTTTTAATATATTATTGGTTATAGTGCTGCTGCCCGCGCCATTCAGGTTAAAATAAGCATGGTTGGTTAAATTAACTATAGTGGTTTTATCAGTAGTAGCGGTGTAATCAATTTTAAGGGCGTTATCATCAGTTAGGGTGTAAACCACTTTAACAGATAAAGTGCCCGGGTAACCGCCTTCGCTATCTTTTGAAATATAGTTGAGGTTAAGCGTTTGCCCGTTAACCAGCGCAGCATCAAATACCTGCGAAAAGAATCCTTTAAACCCGCCGTGCAAAGTATTTACACCGTCGTTAATATCAAGCTGGTATGCTTTACCATCAAGGGTAAATTTACCTTTGGCTATACGGTTACCATACCGGCCTATAATGGCGCCAAAATAGGGTTCCTTGGGTTTTTGATAGGTTTTTAAACTATCATAGCCTAAAACAACATCAGTTAAAGTTCCCTTTTTATCCGGAACCAGCAGACTTACTATTCTTCCGCCGTAATTGGTAATAGCAACCTGTGCGCCTTTGCTATTTTTTAGTATAAAAAGTTTTACGGCCTTATCATTAACCGTACCTTCAAAATTCTTTTCGTTGATTATAGATGAGTCTTTTGCAACCGAGCTTGAATCGCTTGCAGCAGCATTATCATGAGCCGGACCACTGCATCCAACAGTTAAACTTAATGCAAGACAAATCAATGAAAGAAATTTTTTCTCAGGCGTTTTCATATTTTATAAGTTTTATGAGTTAACCAGTTCATTTATCTGAACTGAGTTAACCTTAATATAATTGGTGTTTGGTTTATTATTAAGTATCGGTGTTGGATACTAATTAAAATCTAAGGTATAATAATTTTTATTTAATTGTGAAATAAACACTTAAAAAAATTACAGGATAAACTCCCCTTGGATAAGCTAAATGCTTTTAATTACACTTTTTTTGATAAAATTGCCCTTGAAAATACTTTATATCTTTGCGCAATTATATTTTTTACCTATAAAATAAACATAATAGCCTCATCATAGC
>NZ_JBFUJG010000175.1:0-8913 GCF_056401495.1 Mucilaginibacter sp. P4_E8 | reverse complement strand
ACCTAACACATTGTCAATTGCTAAAACAATTTTACATTCCTACTATTTTTAGATTAGATTTATATAACATAATACTATGAATACAGAAAATAGGTTGCCTCCTGATCTGCTCGAATTTTCACAGCGTATCCCATCTATTGTTTGGGATCTTATAATTGCCCTGATTGCTATATTGGTTGGGCTCATTATAAAATTTATAGTTACCCACCTGTTTAAACTTTATGCGAAAAAAGAAACCTCCTACTCCTTCTTCAGGTCAATAATAGTTAATCTGGGCACAGCCATTACCTATTTTATCCCGTTGTTCCTGCTTAACCTGTTCTTACCCTTTATGCGGATGGACAATGCATTCATAGCACCACTGGATAAAACCGTTGAAATTTTGTTAACCATTTCATTTGCCGGCATCCTGGTACGCTCTGTAAGAATACTGGAAGACTATATTTATCACGCTTATGACCTGAACAAGGCGGATAATCTTTTGGAACGTAAAATACGCACGCAGATTCAGTTTATGCGCAAGCTTTTAGTGGTGATCATTGTTTTTGTAACCATAGCCATTATTTTGCTGAGTTTTGAAAGTATGCGTAAAATTGGAACCGGCCTGTTAACCGGTGTAGGTATTGGTGGCATCATTGTTGGTTTTGCCGCTCAAAACTCGTTGGGAAATTTGCTTGCAGGTTTCCAGATAGCATTTACACAACCTATACGTATTGATGATGTACTGGTAGTTGAAGGTGAATGGGGCCGGGTTGAAGAAATCACCTTAACCTATGTAGTATTACGGATCTGGGATCAGCGAAGGCTTATTTTGCCTATAAATTATTTTATACAAAAACCATTTCAAAATTGGACGCGCAGTTCGGCAGATATATTAGGAACTGTATTTTTATATATGGATTATTCCATACCCCTTGACGAGATCAGGAAAGAATTTGACCGCCTGATAGTAAAATCGCCACTATGGGATAAAAAAGTGAGCATTATTCAGGTAACCGATAGTAAGGAAAACGCCATAGAGATCCGTGTACTGATGAGCGCCAGCAACTCGTCAGATGCGTTTGACCTGCGTTGTTACATTCGCGAAAACCTGATCACTTATATCCAGCAAAATTATCCTGGTAGTCTCCCTAAATCAAGAAATGAAATAAAGGATCTGGAAAAATATGTTGTACCTAAAACAGCGGGTTAAGCCAAACGTGATAAACCCATGCCACTACCTATTACAAGGGCATCTTCAATGGCGCCAATTACAGGGTCAATTATATGGCTGCTTTTAACAGCACTTTTKCGCAAAAAGTAACTACCAAAGGTTGATGCAAATGCTGCCCCGCCCCCTATTAACGCACCTGTTATGGCTTTACCACCTATTGCTTTATAAATACTTGCTCCGGCCAGCGCGCCCGATAGTACACGTGCTGCCAGCACCGCGGGCTTAATACGGTTAGGTGCTGATGGTAATTTATCAGCCACCAGCTCGCTCAAGGCAACAAGTTTCAGCACTTTGGCCACATTGGCCGATTGCATAAATCTTAAAGGAGAATGCTCCAGGTTTTTTGATTGATGATGGCTTAATATATGGCTGGTAATAACAGGCGCCGATGTTGATCGCATACCTGCCAAAGTACCGAGGCTAATAACTTGCCAAAACGGCTTTGATATTTTTAAATGCATAGTTGTTCTATTTGTTAATAGTAGAACCCCAGAAGGGCAATTTATGTTCTAATTAAAAACATAAATCAATAAGCAACTTACATTGTTGTAAATAGTACATCAAAACTAAAACTATGAAACTACATGAAAACAATGCCTTGGGCGAGCTGGGAGGAGCAATAGGCAAAGGATTGCTTGCCGGATTGGTGGCCACGGCCGCCATAACCTTATCTCAAATAATAGAAATGAAGATAACCAAACGCAAACCAAGTGAAGCGCCACTAAAAGTCACAGAAGAAGCAGTGGGATTAAAGCCAGTCAGCCGGGGAGACAAGCAAAAGCTTTCGAACGAGATACACTGGTCATACGGAACTGTATGGGGTATAACACGTGGATTAATTTCACTAACCGGGCTAAAAGGCGTACCTGCAACGCTGATTCATTTTGGAGCAATCTGGGGTACAGCCATGGTTATCTTACCTAAATTTAAAGCTGCCCCTCACATTTATAAGGAAGATGCAAAGGCTATTGCTATTGATGGTTTTCACCATGCTGTTTACGCTGTAACGGCAGGCCTGGTATTTGACACGCTTGACGCGGGAAGTAAAAATGAAAAAAGATTTAACCGGTTAATTAAGAGACTACATTTAAARGGATTGATCAGCAGGTTTAAATTCTAATAAACCCTGTAAAACAAAAATAGCCGTGTCCTTAATAAAGACACGGCTATTTTTATGCAGCTTAAGCTATACAGTTTCTGCTTCCAATACTTTTGTATGTTTTTCCTCTTTTTTATTACCAAAAAGCTTTGCTTTTATGTTATAACGGATAATGTACATACATGGAACCAGTATAAGTGTAATAATAGTAGCGAAGCCTAAACCGAAGATCATTGTCCATGCCAATGGGCCCCAGAATGCTACGTTATCGCCACCAAAGTGTATATGCGGAGCAAAGTGGGTGAACATACCTACAAAGTCGATATTAAAACCTATCGCCAATGGTATCAAACCTAAAATAGCCGCTGTAGCTGTTAATAATACCGGGGTCATACGGGTGTGCCCTGCTTCTACCACAGCATCATGCAAATTGGCCCCCTGCTCAATGAGCATATCCGTAAATTCAACCAGCAGTATACCGTTACGTACCACCACACCTGCAAGGGCAATGATACCTATACCTGTCATAACGATAGACATGGTCATGCCGAAAATACTTACACCCAGCAAAACACCTATGATACTGAAGAAGATCTCGCTGATGATAATGAATGTTTTACCTACAGAGTTAAACTGGATCATTAATATGATCAATATCAACCCAAATGACGTAGCCAAAGCCCCCAACAGGAAGTTCATAGCTTCCATTTGGTCTTCCTGACCGCCGCCTTGCCTTATGATCACATTATCCGGCTTTTTAAAGTTATTAATAGCCTGCAAAATATTGGCATTCACCTCATTCGCATTAAACGGTTTTATAACGCTTGAACCTAAAGTAAGCACACGGCGCTGTTGTTTACGCTTAATGTTACTATAGGTATTGGTATAACGCACATCCGTAAAGGCCGATATAGGTACCTGACGTATGGCACCGCCCGTAGCAAGGTCACGATAGGTTATTTTTATGTTTTTCAGTTCATCAAGATTGCTGCGCTGATTTTCTAATGCACGTACTTTGATCTGATAATCATCTTCCTTGGTATTTCTAAAATCACCTGCCTTTGCACCAAATACTGCCGTGCCCAGAGCCTGGCTTATTTGAGCAGTGCTGATACCTTCACGATTGGCTCTTTCACGGTCAATGTCAAAAACCACCTCGGGTTTATCGCTTTGTACATCGGCAATAAGACCTTCAATACCTGCTATATTTTGTTTGGCAATGTAGTTTTTAAGGCGGTTACCAGTTGCAACCAGCGTGTCAATATTATCCCCTATGATCTCAATACTGATATCTTTTTGTACCGGAGGGCCGCTGTTTTCCTGGGCTACGGCAATTTTTGCTCCTGGTATACCTTGTACCGCTTTACGTATATTGGCTAAAACTACCTTGGTGTCTTTACCATTACGCTTGCCAAACTCTACAAATGCTACGGTTACCTTACCTTTATTTTCATAGTCGCCCTGGTCTTCATCTGTTGGGTCGGTTACCCCTTTGGTAACGTTTGATATCACTGATGATACAATGTCCTTATCAGGCTCAACCACTTCGGCTACACGCTTTTCAACTTTTTTAGTGATCTCATTGGTATAAGCCTGATCGGTACCTATTGGCATGGTTAAATAAACGTAAACAAAGTTTGGATCGCCTGATGGAAAAAATTCAACCTTTGGCGACCGGGCTATCATAAACATAATAGTCAGGATAAACAAAACTATAGTGCCGAATAATATGGTTAACGGCCTGCGCACTGCCTTTTCAAGCAAACCTGCATACCATCTTTGAAAACGCGGCCATGCCTTTTTCTGGAACCWGTCTATTATTTTTAATAAAATAAAATGATTCAACAGGTATAAAAGTATAGCAAGCACCAAAAAGTTGCCCATACCCATTGTCCAGATACCTGCAAAAAACATTGCATAGCTTAATATGGCCAATACTGCCATAACGCCCACGGTTATAGTCGTTTTTCTGTCAAATCGTGGGTTATCATGTTCGCCTTCATGGTGCGGTTTCATAAAATCAACCGCGAAAACAGGATTAATAATATAAGCTACCACCAATGATGCCAGTAAGGTAATGATCAGTGTAATAGGCAGGAAGAACATGAAGTGTCCTATCAAACTATTCCAGAATGCCAAAGGAACAAATGGCGCCAAAGTGGTCATAGTTCCTGAAAACACAGGAAGAAATACTTCGCCGGCTGCCATTTTAGCGGCCTGCTTTATCGGCACTTTACCATTGGCAAAAATACGGTGTGTATTTTCAATTACCACAATAGCATCATCAACCACTATACCCAGTGCCAGCAGGAACGAGAACAGCACGATCATATTGAGGGTAAACCCAATGGAAGGCATCACTAAAAATGCTATAAAACACGACAATGGTACAGAAAGCGCTACAAATACAGCATTGGTAGTACCCATAAAAAACATCAGAATAACGGTTACCAGTATAAAGCCGATCACTATGGTATTGATCAAATCATTTAACGTGGTACGTGTTTTATCAGACTGATCTCCTGTTACAACAATATCAAGCCCTTTGGGAAATACTGTTTTTTGTTTCAGTTTTATCAGTTCATTGATCTTATCAGATGCCTCAATAAGGTTTTCTCCCGCTCTTTTACTTACGTTAAGGGTAATTACATTTTTAAAGTTGGGGTTATCGTTGGTCTTTAAACGTGCATAACTCTCCTGCTCTAAAAATGAATCTTTAATCTCGGCAATATCCCTTAAGTAAACTGCTTGTCCTTTAGGATTACGGATAGCCATAGCGGCCACCTCATCTGCATTTTTAAAATCCTTTTTAATATCAATACTGCGGCGTATACCATCAGTTTTAACAGTACCTGCCGATGAAAGGATATTCTCGTCTCCGATTGCCTTAATAATATCATTAAAGCCAATTTGTGTAGCTGCCATTTTATTCAGGTCGACATTTACCTGGATCTCAGGAGTTAAGGCCCCTACTTCATCTACCTTTGAAATTTCTTTGTAACTTTCTATTTCATCTTTTAAAACATCAGCATATTCTTTCAGTTTCTTCAGATCATAATTACCCGAAATATTGATATACAAAATGGGCAAATCAGCAACGTTAATGTCAGATATTACTGATTCCTTCAGGTTATCATCATTTTGGGGCAGATCCTGTTCAGCTTTATCTACCGCATCTTTTACATCAATTTTCGCGTCTTTAATATCAATATTAGCATTAAATTCAGCGGTAATAATAGATACGTTTTGCACCGAGTTTGAGGTAACTTTTTTAAGCCCTTTTAGTGACTTTAATTGTTTCTCTATTTGCCTGGTAACCAGGTTCTCAATGTTTTGCGGCGACTGCCCGGCAAATGTGGTAGTTACAAATACCTTTGATTGTGCAATATCCGGAAAGTTTTCCTTAGGCAGGTTGTTGTAACTGATGAGCCCTAATACGGTAACCAAAAATATGAGCACGTAAATAGCGGTCTTATTTTCAATGGCCCAGCTTGAGGGCCCAAATTCTTTATTCAGATCTTTCATAATTAATAGATCAAACGTTAATAATTAATTAGCAGACTGTAATACTTTTATTTTGTCGCCATCCTCAATTTCAGTGGCACCCTCGGTTACCAGTTGGTCGCCGTTTTTTAATCCTGATAATATTTCTGTATTGCCGGCATAAGTAGTTCCTGATTTAACATTCACCTTTTTGGCAGTTCCGTTTTGATTAAGATACACATAATCGCCCGTTTCTGATTTTAAAATAGCCTTAACCGGCACCACTACCGTATTTGCCTTGGTGTAATTAGCTATTTGAATAATGGCAGTCATGTTAGGGCGAAGGGTTTTACGTACGGGTAATTTTATTTCGACACCAAAGCTGCGTGAAGTTGGATCAATAGCCTTTGCTGCAAAAGTTACTTTGGTAATTAATGAATCCTGTGCATCAGGTACTAATATTTTCACCTCGTTGCCTGTATTTACACTGCCTGCATAAGATTCAGGCACATCAGCCTTCACTTTTAAAACATCGGCGTTCACCACACGGATACCTGTTTGGCCCGGTGAGGCAGCCTGACCTAATTTAAGGTCCATCTGATCAACAGTTCCGTTAATAGGAGATACAATACGGTACTGGCTCGCCTGCTGTTTTAACGCAGCCAATGCTTTTTTACTGCTTTGCAATGTTGTTTGTGCCTGCAAAAATTGTACCTCGGTACCTATTTTTTGATCCCAAAGATTTTTTTGGCGATTGAATAATGTTTGGTTTAAACTAACCTGTGATTCATTTTGTGCTATATTTTGCAGCAATACGTTATTATCAAGCTGGGCCAGCGTTTGGCCTTTACTTACATGTTGCCCAACTTTTACATACAGGCCGGTTATTATAGCCTGAGCCTGCGGATAAGCAGTTACGTTATCCTGCGCGTCAATTTTACCCTGTATCTGAACATAATTGGTAAACTGGGTTGGTTTTATAGCAATTGTGCTTACATCTGTAGTTTTAGATGAATCTGTTGAACCTACTTCGGCCTGTAATTTGGTGATCTTTGAATTTAGATCAGCCTGTTGTTTTTTCAGGTCAGCAAGCTCGGCTGTTTTATCCTTAGGTTGTTTACTTGAGCAAGCCGCCAAAAAAATGAAAGCCGGTATGTATAGTAGTTTTTTCATGTCTTTTTTATATAGTGGGTTTAGTAAATGTTTATTTAATGCGGCCATATGCCTTATCCAGATCAACCTTGCTTATTAAAGCATCGTAAAGTCCTTGTATGTATTTATCATTTGCGTCATCAAGCGATGTTTGCGCTTGTGTTACTTCAATGCTTGAACCAACTCCCTGCTGATATTTTATTTTAGAAACACGCAACACTTCTTCTGCTAATTCCCTGTTTCTTTTTTGGTTATTCAAGCTTTGTAGTCCATTAATATAGGTTACATTAGCTCTGTTGGCCTCCAGTTTTAGTCCGTTCTTCGAATTTTCTAAATCATTCTGCGATTTTAAAACCGCAATTTTAGATTGCCGTACCTGGTTTAAGCGCTGCCATCCATTAAATATGGGGATGTTTAAAGTAAGTCCAACGTAGCTTGAAGGAAAGTTCATTTTGTACAAATTACCAAAACTGTTATTCTGATAAGATGAGGTATAAGTTGCATTGGCTTTCAGCGTTGGTAGGTATTGTGATTTTTGACGCTTCAAATCAAGTTTCTTAAGTTCAATACCTGTTTCGGCTAAATTATATTCAATTCGGTTGTGATAAAATGAAGTGTCAGCCGCCAGATCAGCAGTATCATCCATTTTAATATCTTCCAGCTTATCTTTTAGCGAAAGATTATTCTCAATAGGCATCCCCATCTGGAATTTTAAAACCTGATAATTTAATGCAAGAGACCGAATTGTATTTTCACGGCTGGTCACTAAATTATTGTATTGAACCGAGATCCGGTCAACATCAATTTTTTCAACAACACCCTGTTTGTTTTGCGCTACGGTTTCATCAAACTGCTGTTTTAATTGTTTGATATTGGCGTTCACCAATCTTAATTGTTCGTTACTAACTAAAACCTGGTAGTAAGCTTTAGTTACGCTAACGTTAACCTGAATTTGTGTACGGGTATGATTTCTGATAGAAAGCTCTTTATAAGTTTTGGACGCCTTTAAGCCTACCAGGTAACTACCGTCAAACAGTATTTGGTCTGCAGTTGCTCCAACACTTGACTGATACTTAACCCCAAACTGTACAGGGATAAAAGTACCTGCAGGCTGGCCAAATATTTCTCCGGGCAATAAAGTTGTTGGTATTTTTAAATAATCCTGAAATGTGGCCGTTCCACTTACCTGGGGTAGTCCAATACCGGTTGTTTCTTTTACTTTGTATTCCGCGCTTTTTATATCAAGTTTGGCATTTACAACCGAGTCCTGATGCTCATAAGCGTAGTTTATGCATTCCTGAACGCTAAAATTATATGTTTGGTTATTAGGTGGCGCATCCTGCGCATAGCTTTTAAAGGCTAAGGCACAAAACACTGTTGCCGTAAAAAGTAGATATTTCATTTTATATATTGTGGTTGGGTTATTATTCAATTATCTATGATGCCGATTCAAATGTCATATACGGTAATGACAGCCCTATGTCAGCAGTGTTTTTTATTCATCATGTATGTTTTTATAATGGTTTAAAAGCTTGTAACCTTTAAGTGTACAAATGCCATAGTTAAAGTGATCTAAAAACTGTATCTGCACTTTCCAGGTATTAAACTCCGCTACCGGGAAAATTTCAGTATTAAAACCAAGTTCAATCTGGCTCACCCTCATCCTTGCAATTATCCTTACGTCAATATCTGTCCTGATGTAACCTTGCTTCATACCTTTTGTTAAAAGCTCTTCCAGTGTACTGATCAGGATCTCAGCTTTAAACTTCTGAAACTCCGCCCAGGCTTCAGGGTGATATTTTTGCATATCATGCATTACTATCGGGTTTATCCTTGAAAATACATCTTCAGAGCATTTCATCATATTGATCATTTCCTCAATCACATTTTCTGATTTGCTGATGATATCATTTATTTGATTTTCATCATCTTTCAGTTTCTTTTTAACCAATGAGGTAACCAGTTC
>NZ_JBFUJG010000174.1:0-9051 GCF_056401495.1 Mucilaginibacter sp. P4_E8 | reverse complement strand
CTTGATAATGATGTGGAAGCAGTATTTGATCCGGCTAAAAATAATTTTCATCAGGATGGTAAATGCACCCGCTGGATACTTACTGATGATAACAACCAGTTGATTGGCCGGGTTGCGGCATTTATCAACAATAAAAAAGCTTATCATTATGAGCAGCCAACCGGCGGCATGGGCTTTTTTGAATGTATTAATAATAAAGAGGCCGCTTTCCTGTTGTTTAACACTGCAAAAAAATGGCTTCAGGATAATGGTATGCAAGCCATGGATGGCCCCATAAATTTCGGCGAAAATGATAACTTTTGGGGCTTACTGGTTGAGGGTTTTACCCATCCCTCCTACGGCATGAATTATAATCCGCCTTATTACAAAGCTTTCTTTGAGGAGTATGGTTTCAAAACCCTGTATGAGCAGATCACCAATCACCTGGATGTACACAAGCCATTTTCTGAGCGGTTCACCAAAATTGCCAACTGGGTAATTAAAAAACCGGGCTATGAGTTTAAACATTTCAGGATAAAGGAGATGGAAAAGTTCGCAGCCGATTTTATAGAGATCTATAACGACGCCTGGCGCGATTTTGAAAACTTTGTGCCCATAACCCATGCCACCATTGCCGAAAGCTTTGAAAAAATGAAACCCCTGATGGACGAAAAACTCATCTGGTTTGCCTATATCGATCAGGAGCCGGCATCGTTCATTATCATATTACCGGATGCCAACCAAATGTTAAAACCCCTCAACGGAAAGCTTAACCTGATAGGGAAACTTAAATTTTTGTATTACCGGTGGAAAGGCGTATCAAGAATGAGGGCGATAGTAATGGGAACCAAGCAAAAATTTCAGAAGCACGGGCTCGAATCGGCCATATTTATAAAGCTTAAGGAATATGTTTTACCTTTAAAGCAATATGATGAACTTGAACTATCCTGGGTTGGAGATTTTAATGAGAAAATGATTGCTATACATAGTGCTGTAGGGGCCACCTTCGGGAAAAAGCATTTAACAATGCGCTATGTTTTTAAATAAGCCCGGTTTAAGCCGGGCCCCAAATTTATGCAGTTGCTTTTGAGTGCCTTAGCTCTTCAAATAATTCAATTACCTTTTTTTGCAGATCAATTACTTCYGTTTCACGGTCCATAAGGCGTTTGTTAACAGTTTCTAATTCATTAACAAATTTCTGGTCCTGCTCAGCATCATTAAATGTTAGCAGCTGTACTACTGACATTTCGAACAAAGTTGCTATTTGCTCAAGTCTCGATAAATTAATATCTGTTATCCCTGTTTCGATTTTCGAAAAAGCGGGAATA
The DNA here is from genome assembly GCF_056401495.1 of Mucilaginibacter sp. P4_E8. Lineage (NCBI taxonomy): Bacteria > Pseudomonadati > Bacteroidota > Sphingobacteriia > Sphingobacteriales > Sphingobacteriaceae > Mucilaginibacter > Mucilaginibacter sp. P4_E8. Next base: position 7,744 of record NZ_JBFUJG010000174.1, on the reverse strand, counting down.
GAAATATCTAATCGTTTTGCAACATCCTCCTGGCTCCACCCTTTTTGATGACGTAATAATCTGATTTTTTTTCCAAGTGTTTTCATGTGATTTAATAATAGTATTTAGGTTTCGCGAAAGTTAATTACTTTGCAATATTATTTATTATTACGCTAATTATCAACTAATTTGCATAATTTTTTATTTAAAATTGAACATAAGGAAAACAATTTGCGTTTGTATAGCCGTTAGTCCGAAAAATACCTCTTTTAATTGCCACTACCCTAACGCATTAACTCACAATTAAATCAGCCTGTTTATCATCAAAACGTAATTTAAAACCCTGCTAAATTAAAAGAATTTGTAAAATAAAAATTTAAATTCATATTTGTACTGTAACATTTTTAATTACAGATGAACGGGCAATTTCAAATAGCTATCCACATACTTACACTGCTTGACCATGCGCCCGGTGAACTTTTATCATCTGAGTACATTGCGGGCAGCATTAATATTAATCCGGTACTGGTACGTAAAGAGATTCGTAACCTGCGCAATTACGGTTTAATTAACAGTAAAGAAGGAAAGGCAGGTGGCTATTCGCTGGGTTTGCCCCCGCAAAAAATAATTTTCAGCGATGTATATAAAGCGGTTAAGCATCGCCCGGCTTTGGGCCAGGCCAAAAATATGCCCAACCCGCAATGTCCCGTTGGCAGGCAGATCAACCAGCATCTTAATGCCATGGCCGATGAGGTGGATGCAGCCATTATTAATAAACTAAGCACCATTACCCTGGCTGATTTTAGCCAGAAATTCAAATAAAAAATTTTACTAAAAACTGTAACAAATTTAATTACATTAAACAAATAAATTATGAAAATTGCACTGATAGGCGCCACCGGAAATGTGGGCAAAACCATTTTAAACGAAGCATTGCAACGCGGTCATGAAGTAACCGCCATTGCACGTAACCCTGAAAAACTGGATATTTCCAACGATAAACTCACAGTTAAAGCTGCCGACGTATTTGATGTTGACCATTTAGCGGGTATACTTGCCGGCCACGATGCCGTAGTAAGCGCTTATAACTCCGGCTGGACAAACCCTAATATTTATGCCGATTTTATAGCAGGTTCTGAAGCTATCCAAAAAGCGGTTAAACAAGCGGGTGTTAAACGCCTGTTGGTTATTGGCGGTGCTGGTAGTTTAGAGATTGCCCCTGGCGTTCAACTGGTAGATTCGCCTGATTTTCCAGCGGCTTATAAACCCGGTGCTACTGCTGCCCGCGATTATCTGAACATTTTAAAGAAAGAAGAAGAACTGGACTGGACTTTTTTAAGCCCTGCCATTAATATGCACCCCGATGCCCATGGCAAACGTACCGGAAAATTCCGCTTAGGTACAGACCAGCCTGTGTTTAATGAAAAAGGCGAGAACTTTATTCTTATTGAAGACCTGGCAGTAGCCATCATCGATGAACTGGAGAACAACCAGTTTATCAAGAGAAGGTTTACAGTGGGTTATTAATTTTGTCTGAACCGGGATTAAGCGGATTAAAGGATTTTTGGGATTGAAATTTTCAACTAACAAACGTTATAATAATCCAAAAATCATGATAATCCGTTAATCCGCTTAATCTCGGTTCAGACAATTTATTTTATAAATTTAGCCGCCACCCACTCATTAGTCTTCTTATGAATAATGTACTTTAGGCCATAGGTACGAGCGGCATCAGTAATAATATCAAGATCGGGCGATTCATAAAAACCGCTGAAATAAATCTCTCCATCGGGTTTCAGCACTTCGGCATAACGCTCCATTTGGTCGAGCAGGATGTTGCGGTTAATATTGGCCAGTATAACATCATACTGTTCATCCGGGATCACCTCTTTTGAGCCGCATAGCGGTATGATGTTTTCAATATGGTTAAGCGCCGAGTTTTCAATGGTGCTATCAAAACATATCGGATCATAATCAATGGCGGTAATTTCGGCAGCATTCAATTTGGCCGCCATAATGGCTAAAATACCTGTACCGCAGCCCATATCCAATACTTTTTTGCCTTCAAAATTATTTTCCAGCATCAGCTGCAGCATCATGGATGTGGTTTGATGATGCCCGGTGCCAAAGGCCATTTTAGGGTCGATCACTATTTCATAAGGAAACTCTGGTTTGGCTGGGTGAAAAGTTGCCCTTACATATATTTTATCACTTATCTCAATCGGTTCAAAATTACTTTCCCATACCTCGTTCCAGTTTTTTTGCGGAATAAGCGTTACCTCATAACTAAAAGTGAACATCTCCCGGTAAGGCAATAATTGTTCCTTCAGTTTTTCCTCATCAAAATCATCAGTAGGGATATATGCTTTAAAGCCAAATTCCAGTTCTTCAAAAGTATCAAAACCAATCTCGCCCAAAGCGTTGATCAGCAGGTCCTGCTGGTAATCTTCGGTAGTGATGGTAGTAAAAAGTAGTTCGTAATAGTTCATTATAAAATAGATAACTAATAAAGTCATCCTGAACTTGTTTCAGGATTTCTCAGGATGGTTAATCTGCATGCTGTAATGTGCATGTGGGATGCCGAACTTGTTCGGCATGACTTTAATTATACAGCAATTATTCTGCGCTTTCAAGTTCTTGAGGTGTGGCTTTTACAAATTTATGCCTATCCATCAGGTACAATATGATAAAGGTAACTACCCAATAAACAAGCTGTATTTCAGAAAGGTACCACCAAAAGCTGAGTAAAGGTTCCCGGCCTTCGGTGGGGTCCCATATAATATAACTGATAGCTCCAGCAAATGCTATGCAAATAACCGCAATGCATATCCCTATAATTACGCGGGCTTTTAGGCTTTTTACGGCTTTATTATCCCATAAAGGTACAATGATCAGGTATTGGGTTAAAATTCCCACAGCAAGCAATAAAAGCCAAAAAAGATGAAAGTAGGCCATTAAACTGTACAGGTCACCATTACCAATCTCTATCAGCTTCATGGGATGATCAGGCGTATTATACTTAACCACTATCCCGAAGATGCCAAAATCAATTAAAACCGGTAACAGAACCTTTAATAGCTTCCTCATGGTTAGATATGAGTATTGAGATGTGAGATTTGAGTTTTTTTAAACTTAACAGCGTATAACTGTTTCTGTTTGTAATTCTAAGCAATGTGATGTTTTATCTCAAATCTCACATCTCAAATCTAACTAATTAAATGCTTTTATAATATCAACAAAATCGCGCGATTTAAGGGAAGCGCCGCCAATTAGTCCGCCATCAATATCTGGCTGGGCAAATAATTCGGCCGCGTTTTTAGGATTGCAGCTGCCGCCATATAAAATGGTGGTATTATCTGCAACCTCCTGGTTGTATTTTGCAGCTATTTCTTTACGGATAAACTCATGTATTTCCTGTGCCTGGGCCGATGATGCAGTTACACCTGTACCTATGGCCCAAACCGGCTCATAAGCTAAAACCAACTTTGCAAACTGGGGGGCATCTAAATGAAAAACACCTTCAACAAGCTGCGTTCTTATCACATCAAAATGCTGATTGGCTTCGCGCTCCTGCAGGGTTTCGCCAATGCAAAAAATTGGGTGCAGATCATGCTTTAAAACGGTATCGGTTTTTTTTGCCAGCAATTCATTGTTTTCGCCAAAATACTGGCGACGCTCTGAGTGGCCAATGATCACGTAAGCAGCTCCAACAGATTTAATCATTTTTGCAGATGTTTCGCCTGTGTATGCGCCTGATTCGGCCTGGTGGGCGTTTTGTGYACCTACTGCAACTTTATGATAACCTTTTGCCATTTGCACCAGGCTATGGATGTGTATAAAAGGACTGCAAACAACTACTTCCTGTGTTCCGGTTGCCTCATCTTTTACCATATTGATGATCTCAGAAAATACACCCAAACCTTCATTATAATCAAGGTTCATTTTCCAGTTTCCGGCAACAATTTTTTTTCTCATGATTTTTATTTTAGTAATTACGTTAATGTAGTGAGTGGTTGTTTGTTGAYTGAGTGCGCTTTAACCATTCACACAATCAATCAATAACTACTCACTAAAATCTTCTATACTCCTCAGTTAATTCAAATATTTTTAGCAGTAAGTTTTGTTCTGTTTCACCAAATACACGGTGGTCGCGACGGTCAAAAACCTTTTCGGCGGTTTCAAACATTTTATTGATCGCATATACTTCAAAACCCTGCGCGCCGCCCCATGCAAAATCGGGCACAAAATGACGCGGGAAGCCCGAACCAAAAACATTGGCGCTTACCCCCACCACTGTACCGGTATTGAACATGGTATTGATACCGCATTTGGCATGATCGGCCATGATCAGGCCGCAAAACTGTAAGCCTGTATTACGGAAACACTGGGTGCTATAATCCCACAGCCTAACATTCGAATAATTATTTTTAAGATTGGAGTTATTCGAGTCGGCACCTATATTGCACCACTCGCCCAGTACAGAATTGCCCAAATAGCCCTCATGCCCTTTGGATGAATAGCCCCAGATCACCGCGTTGTTTATTTCGCCACCAACACGCGAGTATGGGCCAATAGTAGTGGCTCCGTATATTTTAGCTCCCATTTTCACCTGTGAATGCTCGCAAATGGCAAAGGCTCCGCGGATGTGGGTACCTTCCCAAATTTCGGTATTGCCGGCTAAATATATTGGCCCGTTGGTAGTGTTAAATGTCGAACATTCGGCTACAGCGCCTTCTTCCGCAAAAAAATCACTACCTATAATGGCATTGGTTGAGCTTATAGCCGCGCTTATACGGCCTTTGGTAAGTAAAGCAAAGTCCTTACGCAACTCCGTATCGTTGTTCCTGAAAATATCCTCCGGGTAAAGTAAGGATACAAACAAGCCGGGATAGTTAATAACGCTGCTAAAGTTGGCCTGTGTGTCAAAATTGCCTGCATCGGTTTGGTTTAATCTTACGGCCAATAATTGGTTATTATATTTAAGCGCCTGGCCGCTTTGCAATTTATCAATAGCCTCCAGCAGGCTTTCGTCAGGACAAACTGCTCCGTTTATGAATAAGTTATCTGCTTCAATTTTTACGGGGAACTTGGCTTGTAAGTAATCAAGGGTATGAAAAGAATGATCCTTGTTTAAATATTTAGTCCACTTTTCGGCTATAGTAAGTATACCTATGCGCAAATCGGCTACGGGCCGGGTATAAGTAAGCGGAAGCAGTGTTTGGTGTGCGTTATCGTCAAAAAGGATAATAGCCATGCGCAAAAATAAAAAAAGTCCCGGCTGTACAACCGAGACTTATAAATATTTAATTAAACAAGCAATTATTTCTTGTTGTAACGTGTACGGAATTTATCGATACGACCTGCAGTATCAACCAGTTTCATTTTACCGGTGTAAAAAGGATGCGATGTATGCGAAATTTCTAATTTGATCAATGGATACTCGTTACCGTCTTCCCATTTAATGGTTTCACGTGTATCGATGCATGATTTAGTCATGAAAGAATAGTCATTTGACATATCTTTAAAAACAACTAATCTATAGTTTGATGGATGCAGATCTTTTTTCATTATATATAAACTTTTTCTTCTATTCCTTCTAAAAGAGGCGCAAATGTAATAAAAAAAGTCAAAAGTAAAAAATCAAAAGTAAAAAGTTTTCCACCACGTAAATATCATAAAATCAGCCCTTATTCATGCTTTGGCACAGCTCAATCAAAACCCCATTGGCGCTTTTGGGGTGCACAAAGCACACTAATTTATTATCGGCACCGGGCTTGGGTTTATCGCTTAGCAACACAAATCCTGCCTGCTTTAAACGCTGCATTTCGGCTTCAATATCATCTACATCAAAAGCAATATGATGTATCCCCTCCCCCTTTTTAGCTATAAATTTGGCAATAGGGCTATCATCATTCAGCGCTTGCAGCAATTCAATTTTATTGGGGCCGGTTTGTAAAAAAGCGGTCTCCACACCCTCCTGTTCTACCAGTTCGGTTTTGTAGATGGTGGTATTTAATAGTTTTTCATATATATCACCGGCAATTTTTATGCTGCTTACGGCAATACCTATATGCTCTACTTTATTCATGTCCAAATATTGTAAATTAATAGTCAGCTTTGATAATTTACGCTTTGTTTTGAACGATTTTAAATAAAAACTTGCGTATCTTTGTTTTATTAATACATTTTAGAATATGAACATCCCAATTTATTTAGATAATAATGCAACAACACCCATGGATCCACGGGTACTTGAGGCTATGTTACCTTATTTTAACGAAAAATTTGGTAATGCCGCCAGCCGTAACCATCCTTTTGGATGGGTGGCCGAAGAGGGTGTTGATTATGCACGTGAGCAGGTAGCCAAATTAATAGGCGCATCTGATAAGGAGATCATTTTTACATCAGGTGCCACTGAGTCAGATAACCTTGCCATTAAGGGTGTATTTGAAATGTATAAAGATAAAGGTAACCACATCATCACCACGGTTACAGAGCATAAAGCAGTGCTTGATGCCTGTAAACACGTAGAAAAACTGGGAGGCAAGGTTACTTATCTTCCGGTTAAAGAAGACGGTTTGGTTGATCTTGCTGTTTTAGAACAAGCAATGACCACTGACACTATTTTAGTATCGGTTATGTATGGTAATAATGAAATTGGTGTTATACAGCCCATCAGAGAAATATCTGCCATTGCGCACAAATATGGTGCTTTGTTTATGACAGATGCTGTACAGGCGGTTGGTAAAATACCGGTTGACGTAAATGCCGATGGTATTGATCTGCTGGCATTATCGGCACACAAAATATATGGCCCTAAAGGCGTTGGCGCATTATACGTTAGGCGTAAAGGACCAAGGGTAAAAGTAACCGCTCAAATGGACGGTGGTGGCCACGAACGCGGTATGCGTTCAGGTACATTGAACGTACCGGGTATTGTTGGCTTAGGTAAAGCCTGCGAACTTTGTGGTTTAGAAATGGAAAGCGAAGCAAAACGCTTATCTGTTTTACGTGATAAATTACAATCAGAATTAACTGTGCTGGAAGAAAGCTATGTAAACGGTAATGTTGAACACCGCTTGCCACATGTAGCTAACATATCATTTAAATATGTTGAAGGCGAAGGTTTAATGATGGCGATGAAAGATCTGGCTGTATCATCAGGTTCGGCCTGTACTTCAGCTTCATTAGAGCCATCATACGTACTGAAAAGCTTAGGCTTGTCAGACGATCTGGCACACTCGTCTATCCGTTTTGGTTTAGGCAGGTTCACTACCGAAGAAGAGGTTGATTACGCTATAAAAGTAACCAAGCAATCGGTTACCCATTTACGCGAACTATCACCGCTTTGGGAAATGTTTAAAGAAGGCATTGACCTTAACTCCATTGAGTGGGCAGAACATTAATTTTTTGATGTTGGATTTCGAAATTTAGATTTCGGATCTGACACAAAATTTATTTAGAATTTAAAATTAGAGTTTAGATTGTTTTCGAGACTCAGAACTTATAACTTAAGACTAATAACTTTAAAAATGGCATATTCAGATAAAGTAATTGACCACTATACTAATCCCCGCAATGTAGGCACTTTGGATAAAAGCAGCCACAAAGTTGGTACCGGTTTGGTAGGTGCACCTGAGTGCGGCGACGTAATGCGTTTACAAATTCAGGTTGATGATAACAATGTTATCACCGATGCAAAATTTAAAACTTTTGGATGCGGTTCAGCAATCGCTTCTTCATCATTGGCTACCGAGTGGTTAAA
>NZ_JBFUJG010000173.1:0-9055 GCF_056401495.1 Mucilaginibacter sp. P4_E8 | reverse complement strand
GGATACATCTGTCAATGTGATCGTATCAAAGGTGAATAACATACTATTTGCTGTTGAAAAACAACGCGAACTTTCCGAGCTCGAAATAAAAAAGGCAGCTAAGTCTCTTAATATTAAATCAATACCAGTTGGTTCTCCTGTAATAAATGGTTATACCATTGATTTTTGGCACCAGGCTTACCATGATATTCCGGGCGGCGATTTTATTGATTTTATTAAAGTGAATGATACCCACAACTTTATTGTGTTGGGCGATGTCATGGGTAAAAAGTGGATGGCCTGGTTTTTTACTTTTGGTTTTTTAAGCTACGTACGATCGGCCGTAAGGTTTGCGGCCTACAACGGCGAATACTCAACGGCAAAAATTTTAAAGCAGGTAAATGATGTAATTTGTTTTGATGATGTACTGAAAGACATATTATCAAGTTTGTCATTATTGCTGATCAACACCGAAACAGGCCGTATTACTTACTCGGGAGCAGGAGACCTGCCTTTGCTGCATTATGAGACCGCTGCAGGCCAGCTTAAAACCATTGGCTCTCAAGGCTTGTTGTTAGGTTTGTTTGCCAACGGAAATTATGACGAACAGGAGATCATATTACAAAGAGGCGACGGGCTGTTTGTATTTACAGATGGTATGATTGATTTTACAGATAGTACGGGTAAAAAAAGCGATTATGAGCAGTTTTCTAAAAAGCTTGGCAGCTTTTTAGGGCAGGCTGGTAATTTTGAATATTTGAAGGATAGCCTATTTAATAATAACCTGAACAGACAGGTTGATGATCAAAGTATAATCAGCATATATAAAAATTAAACTATGGTAACAATTTATAAAGAAGACGATAATAACCTGTTGCTTAGCCTGAATATACAGGAAGCTAACCTTAATAATGCTGATATATTTAAAGATAAATTGGTACAGCTTTTTGATCAGCATCAAAAAAGGCTCATCATCAGCATGAAAGCGGTGCAGTATATTGACAGTTCATTCCTCGGTGCGCTGGTGGCAGCTCTTAAATATGTGCTGTCGCATAAATCGGATATCATTTTGGTTGATATGCATGAGGATGTCGCCAACCTTTTTTCCCTGATACGCCTGGATAAAGTATTTAAGATATACGGTAGTTTTAACGATGCCATTAACTCACGATAAACGGTATGTATCCCATCGTTCAGCGGTTTTCCTTTCAAAATACAAGGTTATCCATCATAACCTCGTTAAGGGAGATTCTTGAATTTATAAACGGGCATTTATCCGGATGTGCCGGCCGGCACATCCGGCATTTTGAAATTGAAATGGTGATTACCGAATTGCTCACCAACGCAATTAAACATACTGGCGATGCCGAAATATCTATTAGCATATCCATCAGCAAAGAATACCTCATCATTGAAAAAAGTGACCACGGCAACCCCTTTAATCCTAATAATTTCTTGTCTCAATTTACAAACACCGGAAGTAAAGTACAATTAAGCCGGGATGATCTGTACAGCATTTACGCGGTTATTGAAAATGATCACCAGGCGAGGTTTATCTGTGAGGAAAATAAAACCGCGTTGAGTTTTGTTGATATCATGGAGCATTTCGGTTTGCTGATCATTACGCGATCGGCCGAGGAATTTATCTACCGGTATAACCCTGTTACCGGACTCAATACTTTTCGTGTTCATATGCTTTTAAATCAGGATTGATCGTTTGGTCAAGCAGATCAAGTATAGCCGAATCTGTGTTTTTGTCAAATTTTCGGGCAAATAGCTTGCCCGAATTGATAAGCGCAGCTGTATCATACATTGTAAGTGTTTTTGGGCTTACTCCCCCGGCCGACCAGTCGATATACCTCAAATCGTCATTTACCATATGGCTTTGATAGTCGGAATTATAAAGGATGGTTTGGAATATGAACTCGTCGGGAGCCCAGGTTAGTTTAATAAAACGCCGCAGTTTAGGATTATGCTGCCAGTATTCCAGTAAATAACTGACACACGCTATGGGTATGGTAAACCATTGTGAGCGGCCTACCGGAATAAGCCCATTAGGCATGCGGCGTGCCGGGAGCAATTTGTTAACTATACTTTGAAGTATATATCTGCCTTGCATGCGCCAGTTATTGAAATGATATTGTTGTATGCGCGGTAAGGCTTCGGTCCAGTCTGGGTCAAATTTTAAAAAGTTCATGAAAACTTTGCCTGCCTGTTCGTCAAGGAACCGGTGAATAAACGCTGCCGGTTTTAAAGGATAATCCTGCCCGCTTAACAGGTTCAGGTATTGATAAGTATTTCCGGACGACAAGATCTCTTTAAATCCATTCAAAGTAGCTTCCACCATATTGTATGATCCCCAGTAAACCTTTACCCTGTTTTGTATAAAAAACAAGCCTTTGATGTTTTTTAAATATTCGAAAGGAACAATGGATGTTTTTTTATCAATATGGATATATATATCGGCATCGGGATGCGCCAAACGTGAAATTAACCGTTCCAACTGTTTTGGTTCGTTGTGGGCAAGGATAAGATGGGCCAGTTTCATATATCCGTTTTATAATTCATTAAAACAACATTAAATATTAATACGTATAACACGCAAACAAGGATACCATTTTGTTAACGAATAACCTTCTTGACGATACATTATCAGAACCGTTTATTAAAAAATGACTGCTACAAAAGAAAGATTCGAGGTTCTGGATATTTTCAGGGGTATACTATCGAGCCTGGTTGTGTTTTTTCACCTCAGTGCTTTTTCTGCCACGCCAATTATCAACAACGAGTTTATTTACAATTGCGATCTCTTTGTCGATTTCTTTTTTGTGCTCAGCGGTTTCGTGATCGCCTATAGTTATCGTTTTATAAAAACCGGAAATGAGCTTGGCCGGTTTTATAAAAAAAGGTTCTTTAGGTTATATCCGCTCCATTTTATTGTGTTGCTGATATTTGTAGCCATTGAGCTTTCCAAACATTCGGCATCAGGCTATGTGCACGTTAATAAGGTTGATAATGTAAGCAACAACCTGTACACCTTTATTACCAATGTTTTTTTGCTCAACTCGGTCAAATTTCAGGGTATTCATGATGTAAGCTGGAACATCGCAAGTTGGTCAATCAGCGCCGAGATGATCGCCTACTTAGTTTTTGGCTTAACCATGCTTTTTATCAACCGTAGCGGCTTTACAAAAGGCAGATTGCTCATCTACGCTTTGGTGATCATCGCATCAGGAGCCGTAATATACGTATGCACAGGCGGCTTGAGGTTGATATACAGTTTTGATTACGGCTTTTTGCGCGGCATCATGGGGTTCTTCATCGGCGTGGTTTGCTTTAATATTTTTGACGGCTATAAAATATATCTGCGCACGCTTAGCAATGGTCTGTTTAGCTTCCTCGAAGTGGCCGCGCTGCTCGTAACGGTTGGTTTTGTTTGGTACGGATCTGTTTTTAAAGACTATGGCTTTATTTACGAGTTGTTGTTTTTTGTAACGATACTCATCTTTGCTTTTGAAAAAGGTCGGCTTTCGGCATTATTGAAAAGATCGCGCTTTCTTCACCTTACAGGTCAGTATTCGTACTCCATATACATGATACATACACTTATTCTCAGCCTGTTCAATATCGTATTTATCCGGGTGCTCAAATTTCCGCCTTCAGCTTATGCATATCTTTTTATTTTGAACTATGCCATCATCTGGCTATTATCGGCATGGACATTTAAACATATCGAAATGCGGTTTAATATTTCCACCAAAAAAGAACCCGGTAAAAAAGGGTGGTGGCTCTGGTAGATCGACCTTTTATAGTACTTTGGGAGCGAATGTTTGTTTTACCAAAGCAATAGTTTCATAGTAGCCTGTTTTGAAGATACTTCCATAAGTAAAATTACAGTATTTGTTTAGGGCGAAGTACCCTATGATAGAGCCTGTTATTGTTGGGAACACCGTAGCAAAGGCAATTCCGTAAACATTGTGCGTTAAGGCGATACCCAAAAAATCGGTTGCTATGTTAACAGCAAGCATAACCAACACCTTATAAAAGTTTACATGCGGACGGTGTATTACATCAAGTGTCAGGGCAAAGAAACGGTCGGCCGGGAATAAAATGGCAAACGTAAGGAAAAGACGGAAAACGTTTGCAGCCTCAGTACCCACATACTTGCCGCCTCCAATAATATAAATTGGCACATCTGCCAGTGCGGCACCAACAAGTGCCACCGGTATCAGGATGATGGATAGCATACCCGCATATTTTTTCATGATCTTTATAACTCCCTGGCGGTCATTTGAATTATATGCGGTCGCCAGTTCGGGCATAGCAGTAACCGCAAAGCTACGCAGAGGTATCTCAATAAGCTGCATAAGGGTTTGGCCAAGGTTATAAATGGCAAGGGCAGGTTTGCCCAGCATAAAGTTAATGATGAACGTATCGGAAGTGCCAAACATATTGGCGCTTAATGATGTGCCAACACTGAATTTACCAAAATTGTAAATATCCCTGATGCAGGTTTTGGTACGATGTTTAAGATTACTGACACGTGTCCAGCCTTTAAACAAAGCATATAAACTGGTTAAGGCATTGGAGAAAAGGTACATGAAAAGCACATTTTGCAGATTAATCTTTTGAATAATAATTAAAATAAGGATAAACACGACAAAACTCCCCTGGTTGCACAGTCGTATGTACAGCAACTTACCAAAATGCTGATCGCCCTGTATAACACAGGTAGCCAGAAACCAAGGCAGTGAAATGACATAGTAAACTCCAGACCATTTGAAAAATAATAGAAGCCCTTCATCGGGTATATAGTTCAGGAAAAGAAATGATGTAAGGCTTATGAGTGCCAGCAAGCCCGTAACCATAAGCCCAAGTAACCAGGCCGAACCAGAAACCTCACGCGCACGTTCCTCTCCGGAGCCCGCATAAAATTTTATAAAAGCTGTAGTTAAAAACCCCGATCTGAAAGTATCAACCAATAGAAGTATGGATTGAAAAAACACCCATGTTCCGGCCTCCGTTTTTGATAATGAACGATAGATCAGTGTCATGGTTATCAGCCCCAGACCCGACATGATCACATTACCTGCCAGTGATAAAATATATTTGTTGTGGATAAGATTATAAACTTTTCTAAACATAGTTTCGTAAAAAAATCACTATCTGCAAAGAGAATAAAAACACATCATTCTCCGGGCAGGATATGCAGATTTTAATTATGGATGTAAACGAAAATTATTTCAAGGATGTTACCTTATTGATCACACATTATAATCGCAGCGGGTCGTTGGAGCGATTATTAAATGCTTTCAGAGCGCTTGAAATAACTTTCGGGGATATTGTGGTGTCTGATGACGGCAGCAAACCCCAAAACCTGGAAAAGGTTAAAGCACTACAGCAGGATTTTAACTTTGAACTGATAACCACCCCGGTTAATAAAGGACTGGGCAATAATATTAATAAAGGTCAGGACGCCGTGCATACACCCTATACTTTATATGTGCAGGAAGATTTTGAACCCAAGCCGGTTTTTGCGACCCATTTTAAAGATGCCCTGCAGTTTATGAATGAGGATAAGGGCCTGGATATTATAAGATTTTACGCCTATTTTAAGTACCCTTATTTAAAACTCATCGGCAAAGGTTTTTCTGAAATGATCTTTAAACCTTACCTATGGGCAAATAACCATCTGAAATTTTATGTATACAGCGACCACCCGCATCTGCGACGAAGTACGTTTCTGGAAAAGTTTGGGCGCTATCCGGAAGGAATTAAAGGCGACCTCACCGAGTATGGTATGGCTGTTTCTTTTATACAGAAAAAGGGGCGGGGCCTGTTTTTTGATCAGTTTAACGAGCTTTTTTATCAAAAAAACTCGCCTGATGAGCCAAGCACCATGGGGCGGGCCGGCTGGCGCGAGAGCAAAAATATATTTGCCCTGGCCGCCCGCCAGGGTTACCTGCAGTTTAAATTGTTAAAATGCACTTACGATGTCCTTCTTAAAAAGTAATTTAAATGATGATTCAAGATCAGTTTAGTGCAGTTACTCTATTAATAACACATTACAACAGGAGCCGGTCGCTCGAAAGATTGCTGCAGACTTTTGCCACGCAACAAATAGTTTTTGGCGAGATTGTAGTATCTGACGATGGAAGTAAGCCGGAACACCTGGGATACCTCAAAACAATAAGCAATAAGTATAATTTTCGCCTTATTACTACACCTGTTAACAAAGGTTTGGGCAATAACATAAACAAGGGACAGGAAGCTGTGCAAACAGCTTATACTTTATACGTGCAAGAAGATTTTGATCCTTTCCCCGGCTACAAGCAACATTTAAAAGATGCGCTGGATATCATGAACGAAAGACATGATATTGATATAGTTCGGTTTTACGCTTACTTTAAGTATCCTTATCTCAAGCCATTCAGGGCGGGATTTTCGGAAATGGTGTTTAAGATATGGTACCCCGGTTATCGCAAATTCCATTGTTACAGCGATCATCCGCATTTGCGCAGAAGTAATTTTTTGCAAAAATTTGGCAGGTATCGTGAAGGTATAAAAGGCGATCGTACGGAATTTCTGATGGCGATGTCTTTCCTTAAAAATAAAGGAAAGGGAATGTTTTATGAGGATTACAAGGGATTGTTTGACCAGCGAAACTCAAACGACGAACCAAGCACCATGACCCTTACGCGTAGTGATTTCAGGCAAAGTTCGAATCCTTTAATCAGCGTTGTTAGGGCACTGTATCGCAATGTTAAACACAGCTATGATTATCTGGTAACCCCGAAAATAAAATGAGCAATCTTACACTTACCCCAATGATTAAAATAAATGAATAGGAAAACGGCTCTAAAAGGCATTCTGGGAGTTGTTACACTTGGTGTTTCTTCAGGGGTATTATATGAATTTTTAAAGTCTGACGGTGGCATCCCTATTGAATTACTTTCACAAAAAAGAGAGTTGATTGCGGCTCTTGCAGATGTTATTATCCCGCGTACAGATACACCTGGTGCTAAAGATGCCAAAGTGCACGATTTTATCATCAAAATGATAACCGAAAATACAGAGAGAAAAGCGCAAAAATCATTTTTGGCTGGTTTAAGCTCACTTGAACATCATACCTATACCCATTATCATAAACAATTTACGGATTGTAATAACATCGAAAAAAACGAAGTATTAAAGCATTTTGAGGATAAGGGAAACTATTCGCCGGAGATTCTGAACAAAGTAAGGAAAAAGCTTTTTGGTCCATCCTTTTTTTATCAATTAAGAGATTTAACCGTACAAGGCTACTGTACATCCTTTTTAGGTGCTACCAAAGGTATGGCCTATGATTATATTCCTGCAACTTATGAGGCGTGTATACCGTTAAGGAACAATCAACGGGCATGGGCGACCAAATAATTTAATAATATATGGCTAATACGGGCAATTTTAATTACGATGCTATAGTTGTTGGGTCGGGCATCAGCGGCGGGTGGGCAGCTATGGAACTTTGTAAAAAAGGCCTGAAAACATTGCTTTTGGAAAGAGGCCGGGATGTTAGGCATATTACAGATTACCCAACGGCTATACTAAATCCCTGGGATTTTGAATACAGGTTAAATAATACACCAAAATTTAAAGCCGAAAGTCCTATTCAATCAACGGGTGCTGATGCCGGTAATGCCCATTTTTATGTTAACGACACCGACAATCCCTACATACAAAATAAACCTTTTAACTGGTACCGGGGATACCATGTTGGCGGAAGATCATTAACATGGGGCAGGCAGTGCTACCGCCTGAGCGACCTTGACTTTGAAGCTAACATCAAAGAAGGTATAGCTGTTGACTGGCCAATACGGTACAAGGACATTGAACCCTGGTATGCCTGCGTTGAACGTTACATTGGTGTTAGCGGTAAAAAGGAAAATTTGAACCAACTGCCCGATGGAGAATACCTTCCGCCTATGGAGCTGAATTGTATTGAGAACCATTTAGATGCTTCTATCCGTAAAAATAATGGCGACAGATTATTGACCATTGCAAGGGTGGCCAATTTAACCAAAGGCTGGGATAGCCGCGGGCCATGCCAGAACCGGAATTTGTGTTCAAGGGGGTGCCCTTTTGGCGGTTACTTTAGCAGCAACAGTTCAACTATTCCGGCCGCCATGCAAACAGGTAACCTCACGTTAAGACCATATTCAATTGTTGCCGAAGTTTTATATGACGAGCAAAAACAAAAAGCCAAAGGCGTAAGGGTTATTGATACCCAAACTCATGAAAGCTTTGAATATTACGCAAAGGTGATCTTTATAAACGCGTCAACCATTGCTACGGCGGGTATATTACTTAATTCTAAATCCAGCAGGTTTCCGAACGGATTCGGTAATGATAGCGGCGAACTGGGGCATAACCTGATGGATCATCATTCTTCTGCAGGTGCATCGGGTAAATTCCATGGTTATACAGACAGCTATTACAAAGGCCGCAGGCCGTGTGGCTTTTTAATACCCCGTTATAGAAATCTTAAACCTGGCGAAGGGCTTGATTACACAAGGGGGTTTAATATTCAGGGGCATGGCGAACGATCTGAATGGCAGGATAGTATGAATACTAACCAGGGTTTTGGCGCCGATTTTAAAAAAGCTATTACAACTCCAGGTCCGTGGACGGTATGGATGGCCGGATGGGGGGAATGCCTGCCTTATCATGATAATATGATTAGTTTGAACGAGACACAAAAAGATAAATGGGGGCTTCCGTTAATCAATATTGATTTTTTATTTAGGGAAAACGAAACAAAGATGATGGACGATATCCGTAAATCATCAGGCGAAATGTTGGAARCCGCAGGCTTTACAGAAATAAATGCGTTTAATTATAATAAGCCGGGAGGTAGTACGGTGCATGAAATGKGAACCGCCCGAATGGGAAGATCTCCTAAAACATCGGTATTAAACGGAAATAACCAAATGCATGCCGCAAAAAACGTATTTGTAACAGATGGTAGTTGCATGACATCGTCGGCAAGTCAAAATCCTTCGTTAACCTATATGGCGCTTACAGCACGGGCCTGTGA
>NZ_JBFUJG010000172.1:0-9085 GCF_056401495.1 Mucilaginibacter sp. P4_E8 | reverse complement strand
AGGATTTACCAGGCATGCCTATCTCCGGCAAAATGTCATCCAACTGGTTTTTAAACTGATACTTCAAATTATCAATGCTGGTATATACTGTTTTGAAGTGACCCAGTTCACTTATTTTTTTCCTAAAAGCCAATAATGTATTAAATTCCTCTGTAATTGATCCCGAATTAAGAGGCGCGTCTTTAAAATATGTCCATATTCTGGGTCTGCCCGTATCCTTAAAAATCTGGTAAGCTGTGTCAAATTCTTCGGCAGTGTATTTTCCTACTTTTGTAAAAAAGAGGCAAAGCACAATGTCACATTCCCTGATGGCTTTATTATACTCGTTTTGAAGCCTGGTATCAGAAATAGCATCAAGGAAGTATTCCCATTGCAGTATTTCAAGGTAAATACCCTGTTTGTGAAGCCTGTCATTTTCTCTGCTTATAAAAATACGAAACTCATCTCTGTCAGCCTTCAATTCTGACGAAGAAGCAAGAAAGATCTTTATAGTTTTAAGAGACATTATAGCTTTTTAATAATAGATTAATTTAACTTTTAATATTCATTAAAACCAAAAAAATATCAGGCCTGCTCTTTTAACCTATGCTTCTTTTAATTCTTTATTATAACGAAGCCTTTTCATTATCTTTAAATAACCAAATCTCCACTCAAATGGACAAAACCACATTTGATAAATACCTTGATGATCGTTATAATAAACAATTGGATTATTATAGGCAGGCTTCGGCAAAAAATCAAAAAAGGTATAAGCTGTTTCAATGGATATTAATTATTCTATCGGCATTAACACCGGTAGTGGCAGCTTTAAATGGAATAAAATCCGGTGCTATTAATATTTCTCCATTGATTAACGTAAACCTCCTGGTTGTAATAATTTCCAGTATCGTAGCAATTTTAACAACCGGCTTAAAAACGTTTAACTATCAGGAATTGTGGGTCAAATATCGTTCAACATATGAAAAGCTAAAACCCGAAATTTATTATTACAACTTCAATATTGGACCTTATGCTGCAACCGGTGTGGACAAAGAATCAGTTTTTGTTACAAGGGTAGAAGCAATTCTGGATACTGAACATTCGCAATGGCCCCCTGTAAAAAGCTTACAAAATACTCAGGATCAAACAGGCAATCCTGACAGTTCAAAAAAATAGGCTGGGAAGAATTTAGGGATGGTATTTTTATCTTTGAAACAGCTAACGTAATTGCTTGAATGTTAAGCACTCGGTTCATCATATCTACGCAATTCATATCAATAAATACATCGTTATACAACGTTCGGTTGTAAGTGTTTATGATTAACTTTATCTAATCAACCAAAACGAACATAATTCTCTAAGTTTCATCCTTTTTTGGAGCTTATCTAAATTTTAGGGAGATGGAAACAATTATAATCCAGGACACCGACGCGGCTGTTCTTGAAATCTTAGCTACAGCCTTGGAGCTTGAAAACTTCCAGGTATTTTCCGTATTGACCTGTGATAGCAATTTCCTGGAATTAATCGATGAATTACGGCCGCATGTAGTCATGCTGGATTTCCGGTTGGATGGTACGGTCTGTATCGACATTTGCCGGAAGATCAAAGCGAGGTACCCGCATCTTCCTGTCATTGCGCTGAGCTGCAACAGCAACATTCATGATGTTTATGATCGGTATGGCTTTGACGACTATATCCCTAAACCTTTTGACCTGGATAATCTCTATGCCATCTTGCGCAAGCATATTCCAAGCCAATAGGGAAGGTACTATTTCCAATGTAATTTAAACTATGGGTGAGTGGTAAAAATGTCCTGGATTCTGCGTCCACTTAAAAGTATCTAAACAACCATCTAACAAGGAGGCTGTTTTGTTGTTGGTAGTAACATTATCGCTTAATAACAATCTACCATTTAAAGTAATGCTAACTGTATGACCGCCTACGAAAAAAAAGCTTATTTACTGTTAAATGACTGGAAGCAAAAGATGCAAAAGAAACCGTCTCTTACTAACCGGATAGCGAAGGGTATACAGAACAAGATCAATAATATTATACCAGAAAAGGTTCACAAAGTAATAACAGTAACTATCGAAAAAATGGTTAAGGCAGTACTTTTCGGAGCTAAATACACAACTACCGACAAACTTGCTACCAATGCTTCCTTTCAATTAAGGGAGAGTTATATAAAACGGCAAATAAACTTTTATCAGAAAACTGCTACGATAGAAGGGGCTATTACGGGCACAGGAGGCATATTAATGGGATTTGCTGAATTCCCTGTACTTATTGGTATTAAAATGAAATTGCTTTTTAATATTGCAGCTCTATATGGTTTCAATGTAAAGGATTATAAAGAAAGGTTATATATACTTTACATTTTCCAGCTTACCTACTCCAGCCAGCAACGGCGAAACGAGATCTACGGTTTATTACAAAACTGGGAAAGTTATAGCATTCTTTTACCTGCGGATGCCGATGAGTTTGACTGGCGCACTTTTCAGCAGGAATATCGTGACTATATAGACCTCGCAAAAATGGCCCAGTTAATACCTGTGATTGGAGCTGCTGTAGGTGCTATTGCCAACTACCACCTCATAGCACAATTAGGCGAAACCGCTATGAACTGCTATAGAATGCGCATGCTTGACCCTCGAAAAATAGAAAATAAGGACATCTAAAGCCGAAAGATCTGAGGCTTTTTTCATATTTATACTTTGTGTGCGGTATGACGTACTATGTCAAATGCTCAGTGAAAAAATCAATAGTGCGTTTCCATGCAAGTTCTGCAGCGGTTTTGTCATAACGGGGCGTTGTATCGTTATGGAAGCCGTGGTTTACGTTTTCGTAAATAAACGCCTGGTATTTTTTACCATTCGCTTTTAAAGCGGCTTCGTAGGGCGGCCAGCCTTCCGTAATCCGGGTATCCAGCGATGCATAGTGCAACATCAGGGGTGCTTTAATTTTAGGCACGTCAGCAATAGCAGGCTGACTTCCATAAAAAGGGACAGCTGCGGCCAGTTCAGGTATGCGAACGGCCATCATATTGGCTATACCGCCGCCAAAACAAAAACCTACAACACCCACTTTACCGTTACAGTCTTTGTGATTTTTAAGGTAATCATATGCCGCTATAAAATCCTCTTCCATTTCGCCTTTGTCCCTTTTACTTTGCAAGGTGCGCCCCGCATCATCATTACCCGGGTAGCCGCCCAGGGGCGTTAAGGCATCGGGCGCAAGCGAAATAAATCCTGCCAGTGCGGCTCTTCGTGCCACATCTTCAATATAGGGGTTTAACCCCCTGTTTTCATGAACCACTATGATGCCCCCAAGTTTCTTTTGAGCATCTATAGGTTTTGATAGTAATCCCTTGATAGTTCCGCCACCTTTTGGTGAGGGATAATTGATATATTCTGATTTTAAGCGGGGATCATCAGCCTTGATCTGCACGTTCCCTTTATAATCGGGCATCAGGAAACTCATTAGTGCAGGTACAGTTAAACCGCCAACTGCATAAAGAGATAGCTTTTCTACAAATAAACGGCGGCTAAGCCGGTCGTGTGCATAATCATCATACAGGTCAAACACTTCCTGCTTAATGTCTTCTTTGTTGATTTGGTTCATAGTTAAAGGCTTTATTCAAATGTAATGATTCCCGGCAACGGCTTCCTATCCAAACTGTAACAGTCTATATATGTGTAAAGTTTTTGTTTTTTACCCTGAGTGATCTGTTATATTAGTAGTGTATCTTTTATTTAATTAATTCCCCGTGTAACGCTACCTTATTTCTTCCATAATTGAAACTATACTCCACATCTGCGTTTAATTGCTGATCGTTAAAATGGCAGGTAATCGTTTCTGTATGCGGGCTTTCTATATAACGTAGTTTTAATTGCAATGTATGACCGTCATTCCATCCATAACTGCCCTCAACTTTATAAGGTAGCAATAGAGAAAAGTCTTCCCTGGCTGCGGAAACTAAACCCGGTCCCTGCATATCCGTTTTGCCTGGTAGCCATTTGCCTGTTTCAAAATTAAGCGTATAGCTTGCCGAATCTTTTTTTATAGTGACATGGCAAACATTATTAGTCATGTTAAAGCTTATCGAGTTAATATGTAAATCATTTGGTTGAATGGAAAAGGTTTTGTTGAATGTGTTATTTGTATGGTTGCCGGTATTGGCTACCGGAGGTAAGCTTAAAGCGGCTAAATGTTTTTTGAGCTGATCATTTTTAGCTTTATCAGCAGGCAAAGCCTGCGGGCGCATAGATGGCAGCAAATACTTCCAAACCAGGTTAAGCGCTCCCTGCATATCGCTTGTTTCCGAAGTGATCGCGATTACGGCATCCTGATCAGGCATCACAACAATATACTGGCCGAAAGCACCATCGGCCCGGAATGCGTTATTACGACAGCGCCAGAATTGATAGCAATACCCCTGCATCCAGTCGCTTGAGTCTCTTTTACTTTGGGCTACGCCGGGCGCCTGGTCAATTTTAAAAGTAGTAGCTTCTTCAATCCATTCTTTTGGTAATACCTGTTTTCCGTTCCAAACACCTTTTTGCAGGTAAAGTTGCCCCAGTTTAGCCATATCCTCCGTTTTTACACGCAGTCCCCAGCCACCTGTATTGATACCCTGCTTATTAATTTCCCAGTCGATACCCTTTATTCCCAATGGATCAAAGAGGCGCGGTTTAAGATAATCAACTTCTTTTTGCCCCGTTACTTTTTGTACGATGGCCGATAGCATAAACGTAGCCAGGGAGTTGTACAAAAATTGACTACCTGGTTTGTATGCTATAGGTAATGCCAGGAAGGATTTAACCCAATCGTCTTCTCTTGATGCAATTGCAAAAGTAGGGTCGGTGGCTTGTCCAACAGTCATGGTTAAAAGATCCTTTATCGTAAGCGCGGCAAGGTAGGGCTTTATGGTATCCGGCAAACTACCATGAAAAAAGGAGATCACCTTATCATTTACTGACAGCCGCTTTTCGCTAACTGCAAAGCCAATGGCTGTGGAGGTAAAGCTTTTGCTGCAACTATACAAACTATGCCTTAGCGTTGGCTGATAGGGGTTCCACCAGCCCTGGGCAATCACTTTGCCATGGCGCAAAAACATAAAACTATGAAACTCGTGTTTGCTTTGTGCAGCCGCATGCAGAAAACTATCGATCCCGGCTGAGGAAACGCCTTCCGCTTCAGGTATACCGATAGGGAAGGAGCTTGTTTTTTGGGCATAAAGTGTATGATTAAAAAACAAAAAGCATAAACTTGCTGCAAACAGTTGTTTTTTAAAGAATTTAGACCATGGCCTTTTTGTAATTTGTACGAGTGATACGTGATTGGCAGGCATATACCTATAATTTTAAGGATTTATAATTAAAGTGAAAATAAGCTTTTTTATCATAACCTGTTCATGATCATAACTGCAGACCACGGATAATTTATTGTTTGTTTTTCCGATGGTCTTAGTCCTTCGCTATCCTCATTTAAACTTTCATACAGCATTCGCTGGCGCAAAATGTATAAATAAGAGGTATAAGGTGTATAAACTTTTTATGCTGGTACAAATAATGCAGAAGATCAAAACTATTATATTATATTGATGTTCTACGTCAGCCAGCACTAAGCATATCTGGAAAATAGATAGTCAGCGGCTGGTGATAGATAACTTAAAGTATTATGAATCAGGAAACGGAAAAAACAAGATATAATGAAATTGAGCTGCAGGAGTTCAAAGCGTTGATCATGGAAAAAATTAAAGCAGCAAGGGAAGAGTTAATGGACTTGTCGTCATCGATCAGTTCTTCTAATTCCAACGGCACAGATGATACGGCAGGTTCGTCAAAGACACTGGAAGACGGATCAGCAACGTTGGAAAAAGAATCTCTTAATCAACTCGCATCCCGTCAGAAAAAATTTATTGACCAGTTGGAAGCGGCGCTCATTCGAATTGAAAATAAAACTTATGGCATTTGCCGCGAAACCGGTAAATTAATACCGAAAGAACGCTTACGGGCCGTGCCGCATACCACCTTGAGCATGGCTGCAAAAATGAGGCAATAGAACATGCCTAACTGCAATATCGCTAAATCATGACCATAGGACATGGAATGAAAATTCAAGGTTATTGTAATTCGGATATTATGCTTGTTACCTACTTTCCAGTTCGTAACGGGTAGCTATGTATTTATCTGGCGCCGTTTTAATGTGAGTTAATAAAGTGTCGGTATAAATAATTTAACAAGATTGAAAATTCAAAATGTGAAACTAATTGCCCAAATTGTGTTTTAAATTTCTCATTAGTCGAGGTGTTTTGATAATTTAATCTATGCGTACTTGTCTGTACGATTTAAATAATTAGTTTTTTTGAGTACTATCTGGAATTTTTTCGGTTGATAAAATGCATATTATCAATTGTTTAAACATAAGATGGCGCTTCAAATTCTTTCGCCTTATAATTGGCGGGAAATTTGCAAAATGATTATCTCACTGTTTATCAATTACCTGCTATGGAAACGCATTACGGTCAAATCGTCGAATTTCGTGTAAGAAGAAATGGGCACAATATTAGCGAATTAGCAAGGTTGTTAAATATCAACCGCAGATCGCTTTATAACTGGTTTAGCCAGCAATATTTAAAAAAGGAATATATCGCCCGGATAGGAGAGGCCATTAATCACAATTTTTCAGAAGATTTCCCTGAATATTTTAGGAAAGAAGATTTTGAGAAACCACAAAATTTATCCGCTTTCAATAATAACGTTTTTGATAAAGACTGGAAAGACAGGTATATCAATCTATTAGAGGTTTATAATGGAATTTTATCTATGCAATTAACTAAAGACAGATCTAACTGAAGAGGTCTTTTTAAATTATTACCCCCTAAGGAAGTATGAGGTGTTTGAGTATGTGCTTTTACAGCTGGTAACTTAAGCCTAACTGGTAATATGCCGAAAAGTTCTGTTTTAAAATAGTGATCTTGCTGGTTTGCAGCTGGCCGGGCAATTGGTTTCCTGAACCATTGGGGTTAGGAACTAAAATATCATCAATAATACCATTATTAAAAAGATTAGCCGCACTTAACCTGAGTTTGAATTTATTGATTAGTTTTTTTTCTGCCGATAAATTAACCGTTATATTCTGTCGTTGCCAATAATCAAGGTTATACCATGGCGAAACAAGGTCGATACGTTTACCAGTATAAATAACAGACAAGTTTGCAAGCCAATTACCCGGTACGTTTTTATAAAGCAAATTAATATTAGCCAAATGTTTTGACTGCCCTTCCAAAGGCCCCTGTTCGGCTTTGGTAACGGTAACCAGGTTGCTGGCAGGGTTATCCGGATTGGCCCTGGTTAACAATTTTTTCATACGGGTGATGTTAGATGAGGTATAGGTATAACTACCTGTAATAACAAAATTTAACCAGCTGTAACTGTAAGAAAGTTCTGCACCATAATTTACAGCAGTACCGGTGTTTTTTAGCTGTTCGGTTAACTGCCCGGCGGGTGTGTAGTTTAATCCGTTTTGAGGTATAGGGTAAAGCTCGTCATCCCCGTTAAGTAGTGTTTTCTCGTAAGCGTCAACGATGTGCTTATAAAATACCGAAGCTTTTAATTGCGTGCTTTTTGTTTGATACCAGGTATAATTTAAATCAAAATTGTCTGCCTGGGTTCGTTTTAAAAAAGGGTTTCCGGCAACAAGATAGTCCTCATAAGCTATGGTGGCAAAAGTAATATCATACAAAGCCGGGCGCGAAATACCTTTAAAGTAACTGGCTTTAAGCTGTTGTTTATCATTAAGCACGTACTTCCAATGTAAATCGGGCAACCAGTCTTTATAGCTAATATTTACAATTTTGCCATAGCTTACATTGGGATCAAGTGTAGAAATAAAGTTTTGATCGGTTTGCTCCAACCTGAGCCCCCCTGAAAACTCCGACCGGCCACTTTGCAGGTCTGCCATGATGTAAAAGGCATTGATATCTTCTTTCGCTGTGTAATTATTAGGATTATTTACATTGCCAAGCGGATTTTGAGGCCCGTTATCATTTACCCAAACCGCGTTATTAATATCGGTAAAAGGTTCGTTGATGGTTGGTGTAAATGTATAGGAGTTATAAAAATTATCTCTTTTTTTGCGCCGGATGAGGCCACCACCGCTCAGTGTAAGCTTTTGGTTCAAAAATTCAGGTTTATAGTGCAGGTCAAGATAAATGTCCAGGTCTTTTTCTTTATTGCTCAACCAGATCCGGTTAAGTGGCGCTAATAATAAAGGCGACTGTACTATTGTATTATCAGGAGCTAACAACCTGCCTGTATTTGCAGTTAATTCCGACCAATCCGGGTACCGGCCGCTGGCTATCGAAAACTGACCTGCCCAATCAATACTTAAATCATGATAGCTATGATTACCCTTAAGGTTAATATTATTGATCTGTTGTTCATGAACGCGTGAGCGGTCGCTAACATAAATTCGTCCGGTACCAACCCCCGATCTTCCTAATATCAGGCTGGTATCAACTGTACTGCGGGTTTCTATATCTTTTTGGTCAAGATAAAAATGGCTTAACGTAAATTTGTTTATGCTATCGGGCCTAAAAACAAACTGTTCGCTGGTGCTTACCGCAATTTTGTTATTATAATAACTATGCTTATAAAAATCAGAAAAGGCAGGAACGTTATTTAAATTAGGCTGTGTGTTCAAAGGGATAAAAAAACCGTCAGATCCGGTTTTAATATTCTTATAATCAGCGGCGGCAATAAAACCTAATTTATTGTTAAAAAACTTACGGCCAATCAATAAGTTAAAATTAACATCGGGCAATGGCCGGCTATTTTGAAAGGAAAGATTATCCTTTGAAAAATCGGCCCCGGTTGCGTAATGGGATGGCCCAAAACGTTCATAAGGTGAATGATTTTGAACTACGTCACTATTAAATGTACGGTACTGCTTATCAAAATAATGCCCGCTATAGCCGGTATTTAAATTTACCTGCACCAACGGATCATCAGGTGGCTGGCGCATCACCATGTTTACCACACCGCCAATGGCATCACCCTCCATATCGGCGGTTAATGATTTATAAACCTGTACACTCTGCAAT